>DASVNL010000815.1:0-2097 GCA_036383875.1 Thermoanaerobaculia bacterium | reverse complement strand
GGTCCGAGCCGCGGCGACTGGGTTCGCTTCGTCTTCGACAACGAAGACAGTTGGAACGAGTCCGCCGCGCATCACAAGATGCTCGTGCAGAAGTACCCGAACTCCGGCCGCGCGTGGTTCAACTTCGGATACGCATCGCTGAGCGCCGGCGATCAGGCCGCTGCGGTCGACGCATTCAAGCGCGCCGTGCAGCTCAACCATCGCGTCGGCACGTCGAGCTACAACATCGCGTGTGCGTACGCTCTGCAGGACGATAAAGACGCTGCGTTCGATTGGCTCAATCGCGCGAAAGCCGCCGGCTTCGACCTCGACGATTACCTCGACGATGACGACGACCTGCGCTCGCTGCGCCGCGACACGCGCTACAAAGCACTGCTCGCAAGCGTCGAAAACGACGACTAGCGTTCGTAGTCGAGCGGCGGACCGGGAACCGCCGCTCGACTTTTCTCTCCTCTCAAAGGCGTACCATTCCTCCATGTTCCTGGCTGCGATTCTCGTCCTCGCGCAGACGGCGTTTCAGGAGAAGGTCACCGTCTCGTATGTCGAAGTTCCGGTGACCGTCATCCGCGACGGCGCCCCGGTGCGCGGCCTCACCAAAGACAACTTCGAGATCCTCGACGGCGGTGAGAAACGCGCCATCGACTCGTTCGACGCAATCGATTTCGCCGCGGTCGCCGGAAAGAAAAGCGTCTCGCCGCTGAACCCCGCGTCGCGCCGCAGCTTCCTCCTCGTCTTCGATCTCTCCTTCTCTTCGCCGAAATCGATTCAACGCGCGCAGAGCGCTGCGCGCGATTTCGTCGCGCGCAGCGTCGACAACCGCGACCTCGTCGCGATCGGTACCGTCGACGTCGATCGCGGCTTCCGATTCCTCACCGCGTTCACCACCGATCGCGAGTTGCTCGTCGCCGCGATCGCCGATCCCGTCACGTTTCGCACGCCCGATCCGTTGCAGATCGCGGGCTCGAATCCATTCGGCGACGTCGTCCCGACCAACACGACGGGCAGCGCCGAACGCAACGATCGCTACGCCGACATCGCCGCGGACTACGCGCGCGGAGCATCGCGTGCGGACGACGACTATCGCCGCACGCGCGCGAAGAAACAGGTCGAGACGCTCGGTCGCATCGCGCGTTCGATGCGCAGCGTCGGCGGACGCAAACACCTCGTGCTGTTGTCCGAGGGATTCGATCCGCGGTTGTTCTCCGGACGGGCGGCGGCGGATTCGGCGGAGCAGAACGAAGAGAACCGCGCGATCGAGTTCGGCGAAGTGTGGAAGGTCGACAGCGACAAGCGCTTCGGCAGCAGCTCGTCGCAGAAAACACTCGCGCTGATGGCCGATGAGTTTCGGCGCGCGGACGTCGTGCTGCACGCCGTCGACATTCAGGGACTACGCGTGCAGAACACGGTTCGCGAAGGTGCGAAGGCGAATCTCAACGAAGGACTGTTCCTGCTCGCGAACGCGACGGGCGGCACGGTGTTCCGCAACTCGAACGACATCTCCGGCGACTTCGATCGTCTCGTGCGCCAGCACGAAGTCGTCTACGTCCTCGGCTTCAACGCGCCCGTCGGCCACACCGGGAAGTTCCACGAGCTGCGTGTGCGCCTCGTCAACGTGCCCAACGCACGCGCACAACATCGCGGCGGCTATTACGATCAAGGCGGCGAGAGTGCGATCGAGCGCTCGCTCTCGATGGCCGAGATCATCGTGAACGACGTCCCGCAGAACGACATCGGCTTCGCGACACTCGCGGCCGCGTTCCCTACTGGCGATACGCGTGCGCAGGTGCCGGTGCTGCTCGAGATCAAGGGCACGGATCTCATCGCCAAGGCGAAGAACAACGTCGCGACGACGGACATCTTCGTTTACGGCTTCGACCAGGACGGCATCGTGCGCGACGCGATCTACCAGCGCGTCATCGTGGACGCGAGCAAGGCCGGCGATCGTCTGCGCAATCACGGCATCCGTTTCTACGGAACTCTGCGACTCCCGCCCGGCAGTTACGCGCTGAAGACGCTCGTGCGCGTGCTCGAGTCGGACGCGAACGGCTATCAGCGCACGAACATCGAAGTCCCGCGCAACGGCGACGTCAGCCTCGC
>DASVNL010000814.1:0-4585 GCA_036383875.1 Thermoanaerobaculia bacterium | reverse complement strand
GATCACGATGACGCCGGCGGTCGGACTGCGCGTGCGCATCGTCGACGCGCGCAGCGGACAAGGACTCTCTGGCTGGGCGCAGGCCGTCGATGAACAAGGACAACGCATCGCGCAAACGCGCGAGCAGAACAGCGACGGCACGCTCACCGTGCCAGTCGGTCCGGGAACCGTGCGCATCACCGCCGGTGCGATGAACTACGCATCGCAAACCGCGACGACCGCAGTTCCTCGCGACGGCGAACTTCGCTTCGCGCTTACGCCGGGCGGCAAGTTGGTCGTCACGTCCGACCTCGGAACGGGCGATGGTTTCCGGCTCGTCGCGGCCGACGGAACCGCACTGATCGGATACGCGCCCGCGAGAGAGCGCGTCACGACGTTCAACAACATCGCGCCTGGCAGCTACACGTTGCAGATCGTCGATGCGCAGCGTCGCGTGAAAACCAGTCAGCCCGTCACGATCACCGAAGGAGGCACGGCGAACGTCACGATGAGCGCGACGCGGTGATCGCGTCCGCGACTTCGCGCGGATGCGAGACGACGCATGCGTGTGCGCCGGCGACTTGCGCGATCTGCGCGATGCGTCGATCGGGAATCGGATCGCGTTCGCCGGCGAGCATCACGCCGTCCGGCGGCGTCGTCCGCAAGTCGGGACGGTAGCGGCGCCACGTGAACCACCAGCGTGCGAGACCCGTGCGCCAGTACGCGGGCAGCACGTAGCGATACAACGATAGCGGCTCGCGCAGCGCGTCGAGTGTGAGCATCGCGAAGACGCGCAGCGTCGGATACGACGCGCGCGTCCACACCGGTCCGATGTAGATCGCACGCTTCACGACGTCGGGACGCAGTCGCGCGAGTGCGGCGACGGCGTTGCAGCCAATCGAATGTCCGACCCACACCGCGTCGCGAATCAGCATCGCGTCTGCCCACGTCGCGAGTTGCTGCGCGTGTTCCTCCGCGCCGACTGCGCGTGCGTTGTTGCTCTCGCCGAACCCCGCGAGGTCCGGCGCAATCGGATTCCAGCCGTCGTCGAACAACTCGCGGGCGAGCGGCTCGAAGTACGCGCTCGACATCCCCAGTCCGTGAATGAGCACGAGATCGCGACGGCGCCCGGCTTGTCGATGCGCCACGCCGTTCGTCCATCCCGCGACGCCCCACGCGAAGCACGGCTCCACCGGTGCGTGCAGCGGACGCGCATCGACGTCGTCGAGAAACTTCAGCGCGATCGCGTTGAACTCATCCGGCGCATCCCACATCGCGACGTGCGCCGCGCGCGGAATCACTTCCAGTCGCGCGTCCGCAATCTCGTGCTGCATCGCCTCGCCGTACTGCAGAGGAATCAAAGGATCGTTCTCGCCCCACACGAGGAGCGCGGGCACGCGGATGCGTTTCATCGACTCGCGCTCGTCGCTGAAGATCACGCGCGTCGACGCCACCGCGATCGACGCCGGACCGGCGCGAAAAAAATCGGGCAGCAGCACGCGCATGATCCCCGGCCCGCCGTACGGCGGCTTCGGCAGCGGACGGACGTGCGGACGGGGGTCGAGGTGGAACGGCATCCCTGCCGAATTCACGAGCAGCAGCGAGCGCACGAGATCGGGACGCTCGGACGCGAGACGAATCGCGAGCGCGCCGCCCATCGAGTGTCCGATGAGATGCACCGGCTCGCCGAACGTCTCCAGCCAGCGCGCGAGCAGCGCCGTGACTTCCGCGAAGGACGGCATCACGGCCGGCAATCCGAGGAAGTGTCGATTGCGGCCGAAGCCGGTGAGATCGACCGCTGCGACGAGATGCTTGTTCGCCAGCGCCGCGACATTGCGCGACCACCAGCGCGACGATCCGCTCAGCCCGTGAATCAGCGCGACGGGTGTGCCCGCGCCGGTGCGAGTCTCCCACAGTGCGAACGGTGGGAGCGGGATGCGCCGGCTCAATGGCTCCGCGGAAGACATCAATCAGGCGGCACTCACACGAGAAGGCCTGGCCAACCAGCGCAGCCGGCCGTGCCGGCTACCTCATCCGGCCTTGCTCGACCATCAGACAGCGATCCTGCACGACCTTGATCCCCGCTTCGGCGAGCTGCTGCGCGACCTCGTCGTTGCGGATGCCGAGCTGCAGCCACACGTACTTCGGCTTCGCCGCGAGGATGTCGTCGACGTGCGGCGGGATGTCGCTCGGGCGGCGGAACACATTCACCATGTCGATCGGACGGCCGACCGCCGCGAGCGTGCGGAAGACAGGCTGCCCGAGGATTTCCGTGGCGTCGGGGAAGTAGACCGGCACCGGGATGATCTCGTAACCCGCGTCCTGCATGTGCGCGGGAACGTAGTACGCCGGCTGCCCCGCGTGCGACTCAGGCTTGATGCCGAGCACGGCGATTGTCTTCGTGTCGCGAAGCATGTCCGAGATGCCGCGCGCGTCGGTGATGAGGTTCTCTTTCCAATCCATGGTTTGTCACGGTATCAAAAACGGTTCCGTGTTCTGCGTCACATCACATCGGAATATTGTTATTCCGATGTACTCTTTCGACCACGCGAACTCCCGGCCCGAGAAAAACTCGCGATGAAACGCACGACGCTCGCTGTCTTCTCTCTTCTGCTCACCACAGCCGCGTTCGGCGCGGACACGCGACGCTACCTCGTCGCCACCACGACACCGATGCGCAGCGGCGGCCTCGCCGTCGCCGTGAATCGCGCGCCGGCAGACGTCCAGCCGCGCAACGTCGTGCGCTTCGACTCCGTCGATGGATTCGCGGCCGATCTCACCGAGGCGGAAGTCGAGGCGCTGCGACAGTCGGATGGTGTGCGACTCGTCGAGCCGGTCGTTGAACGCCACGCGTTCGATGTGAGCCGCTCGATTGGAGCGCAGACGACGCCGTACGGCGTCGGCATGGTGCGCGCGCCGCTCGCGTGGAAAGCGCGCAATGCCGGCGACGTGCATGTCGTCGTGATGGACACCGGCGTCGACTATCGCCATCCCGACCTCGCCTACGCGTATCGCGGCGGCATCGACCTCGTGAATCAGGACAACGATCCGCTCGATGACCACGGACACGGCACGCACGTCTCCGGAACCATCGTCGCGAAGAACGACGACCAGGGCGTCGTCGGCGTCGCACCGGGCATGTCGCTGTACGCGATCAAAGTGCTGAACGCGCAGGGCAAGGGCAACAGCGAGAACCTGGTCAAAGCGTTGGACTGGATCGAAGAGAAAAAAGCGTCCGAAGGTGGACGCTGGGTCGTGAACCTTTCGCTGGGATCTGCAGAAGCGAGTGAAGTCGAGCGGCTCGCCTTCACCAAAGCCGTCGACCTCGGCATCATCGTCGTCGCGGCATCCGGCAACTCCTCGACGACCGCCGTGCCCGCCGCGGTGCAGTATCCGGCGGCGTATCCGGGCATGATCGCGGTCGGCGCGGTCAACGAGGCGAAGGTCGTCACGAGCTTTTCGTGTCAGGGTCCGGAGCTCGCGTTCACGGCGCCCGGCATGGCCATCCTCTCGACCGTGCGCGTCGGCACCGATGAGATCTCGTACATCGTCAACGCCGGCAGCGCCGTGCAGACCATGGCGCTCGAAGGCTCGCGCAAAGGCGAGTTCACCGGCCAGTTCGTGTTCGTCGGACTCGGCAAGGAAGGCGAGATCACGCCGCAGAAAGTCGGCGGCAAGATCGCGCTCATTCGTCGCGGCGAAATCACCTTCGCGGAGAAAGCGAAGCGCGCGAAAGAAGCCGGCGCGGCCGCGGTCGTCATCTTCAACAACGAATCGCCCTACACGCGCTGGACGATGCTCTCGGACGACGATCCGTCGTCGTACACGTACGACTGGCCGCTGACGTTGTCGCTGCCGCAAGCTGAAGGCGACGCGCTCGCCACGAAAGGCACGGGCACGCTGAAAGTCGCGTACACGTTCGACGACTACGGCGAGAAGTCCGGCACGTCGATGGCGGCGCCGCACGTCGCGGGCGTCGTCGCGTTCCTTTGGTCGATTGCGCCGACGGCCACGTCCGGCGCACTCCTCAACGCCCTGACCACCACCGCCATCGACCTCGGCTCCGCCGGAAAAGATCCGGTGTATGGCTACGGACTCGTCGACGTCCACGCTGCGGCTCGCCTGCTCGCGCCCGGCGCGTTCACCGAGCCTGAGCCGCTTCCGGGACGTCCGACCACGGGCCGCCGGTTCCTGAGGCGCTGATTGTCACAGCTCCGTGCGCGCGTTTGTGTAAAATAACTTCCTCTTTTTCGACCCATCGGTTCCCACAATTCAGGAGGAAGAATGTCCCGACGGACCATCGTCGCGCTGATCGCCACGCTCGTGATTGCAACGCCGCTCTTCGCAGCAGGCGCCGCATCCGATGACGCGTGCACGCGTGAGGCGCTCCCCCGTACCCAGACCCTCGTGATCGCCGCGGCGCAGATCGATACGCTGTTCGCCGCGAGCGAAGCCGCCGAGTCGATCGAGACCGACACCGGAGTCACGATCGAAATGCCGGCGATGGAAGTCGTCGTCGCGCGCGTCGGTGCCGACGGCAAACTCGTCCTCGGCTGCGTCGACTCCGCCGCCGCCGCGAAGCGTTTCTTCGAAACGCCCGTCGAAA
>DASVNL010000813.1:0-6495 GCA_036383875.1 Thermoanaerobaculia bacterium | reverse complement strand
CTCACCGGCGCGGTCGTCGTGACGACGCCGCAGGACGTCGCGCTCATCGACGCGCGCAAAGGTCTGGCGATGTTCCGCAAGGTCAACGTCCCGGTCCTCGGCATCGTCGAGAACATGAGCTACTTCATCTGCCGCCACTGCGGCGAGCGTGAAGAGATCTTCGGACACGGCGGCGGCCGCAAGACCGCGAGCATGCTCGGCGTGCCTTTCCTGGGCGAGGTTCCGATCGATCCGAAGGTCGTCGTCGGCGGCGACACCGGCGAGCCGATCGTCGCGAGTGATCCCGAATCGCCCGCCGCACTCGCGTTCCGCGAGCTCGCGCGCCAGGTCGTCGAGCAGCTCCAGTCGGGGATGGAAGGCCACACGCACAGCCACGGCCACATGCCCGGACACGATCACGATCATGACCACGATCATGATCATGATCACGACCACGCACACACGCACTGAGTGGAGCGGCGGGCTCAGCCCGCCGTTTCGCTTTTCCCTCGGCGGGCTGAGAGCCCGCCGCTACACTTCCCCGCGTGGTGACGAAAGAGCGCGTGCGCAACTGGCTCGAGCGCCGCTTCTTTCTGCGTATCCACATGTCGCTGATTCTCGGCGGCACCTTCTTCGCCGGACTGGCTGCGACCAACGCGCTCCTCTTCGCCGGACTCACGAATCAACTCGCGCTGCGGTACGGACTCGCCGTCGTCGCCGCGTACGGCGTGTTCCTGCTGCTGATTCGTTTGTGGCTGATGTACGTGCGACTCGGCGGGATCAGCTTCGACGGCAGTGGCGTCGACGCGATGCTCGACTTCGGCGGCTCGTCATCGTCCGACGTCGATCTGCCGATTGGCGGCGGCGGGAAGTTCGGAGGCGGTGGCGCGTCGGACAGTTGGGCGACGCCGCAGCCAGTCGTGAAGGCGTCCAGTGGCGGCGGGAAGAGCTGGTTCAGCTTCGACTTCGGCGACGCGGACGGGCTCCTCGTCGTGATTCTCTTCATCGCGCTCGTGATCGCGCTGTTGTTCGCCGGGATTTACATCATCTACACGGCGCCCGCGATTTTCACGGAGGCTTTGTTCGAAGTCGCGCTCGCGGGAGCGTTGGTGAAGCGTGCGCAGAAAGTCGATCGTCCCGGCTGGGCCGGTGCCGTCTGGCGCGCAACGGTCTGGCCCTTCCTCGGCATCCTCGCGCTCGCGGTGGTACTCGGCTGGGCCGCCCATCGTGCGTGCCCGTCCGCGACGCGGCTCAGCGCCGCGCTCAGTTGCGCCGCGACTGCGCCGTCCGCACAGCGTTGACGAATCGCGTCGCGTCTGCACTCGAGAAGTTGCGCATCACATCGACGTTATTCACTTTGAACTCGGTGAAGATCGGCTCCGACTTTTCGTTGCGGAACTGCAGCGCGCCGCCGCGATAGTCGACCTTCAGCTTTGCGACCGGATACTCCATCGACTTGCCGGCGAAGTTCCGCACGCCTGCGAGGATCAGCTCCTCGAAGAAGTTCGTGTCCTTTTCCGTGTCCGCTTCCATCTTCGCCATCTCCGCGTCACTGAGCTGAATCGCGACGACGTCCTTCGCGAGCATGAGCACGGTCGAACCGTCGCGGCTCGTGATGGCGAGCTGCGCGCTGCGCGGATTGCGGCGCGGTGCGAGGTCGACGCGCGAGTCGTTCGAGTTGAGATCGATCGACAGCTCACCAGCAAAAACGGCCGGAGCGGACAGGAGAAGAACGAGTGCGCAGGTCGCGAGTCGGTTCATGAAAGAGAGATACGGCATGCAGCCGCCGCAGTTGCACATCTCTGGTATCTTCCCGCCGCCATGATCAACAAAGTGATCGCGTCGGCCGCCGAGGCCGTCAAGGATGTGCGGGATGGTTCGATGCTCGTCGTTGGCGGGTTCGGGCTCTGCGGCATTCCGGAGAACCTGATCAACGCCCTCGTCGACAGCAAGGTCAAAGGCCTGACCTGCGTGTCGAACAACGCCGGCGTCGACGACTGGGGACTCGGCCTGCTGCTGCAGACGAAGCAGATTCGCAAGATGGTCTCGTCGTACGTCGGCGAGAACGCGGAGTTCGAGCGGCAGTTTCTCTCCGGCGAGCTCGAAGTCGAGTTCGCGCCGCAGGGAACGCTCGCCGAGCGGATGCGCGCGGGCGGTGCAGGCATCCCCGCGTTCTTCACGCCCGCGGGATACGGCACCGTCGTCGCGGAAGGGAAAGAGACGCGCGAGTTCGACGGCCGCATGTACGTGATGGAGCGCGGCATCGTCGGCGACTTCTCGATGGTCGCCGCGTGGAAGGGCGACCGGCTCGGCAATCTCGTCTATCGCAAGTCGGCGCGCAACTTCAATCCGATGGCCGCGACCGCGGGAAAGATCTGCATCGCCGAAGTCGAAGAGCTGGTCGAACCGGGCGAGCTCGATCCGGATTGCATCCACACGCCCGGCATCTTCGTGCACCGCGTCGTCGTCGCGCCTCGCGTGAAACGCATCGAACAGCGCACCACTCGGAAGGGATAACCATGCCGCTCACTCGCGATCAGATCGTCCGCCGCGCGGCGCAGGAGCTCCGCGACGGCTACTACGTCAACCTCGGCATCGGCATGCCGACGCTCGTCGCCAACAACATCCCGCCTGGGATGGAAGTGATTCTTCAGAGCGAGAACGGCATCCTCGGACTCGGACCGTTTCCCACCGAAGATGAAGTCGACGCGGATCTCATCAACGCCGGGAAGCAGACCGTGACGATCATGTCCGGCGCGTCGTTCTTTTCGAGCAGCGACTCGTTCTCGATGATCCGCGGCGGCAAAGTCGATCTCTCGATCCTCGGCGCAATGCAAGTCTCCGCGAAGGGCGACATCGCGAACTGGATGGTCCCCGGCGCGATGGTGAAGGGGATGGGCGGCGCGATGGATCTCGTCGCCGGCGCGAAGCACCTCATCGTGACGATGGAACACGTCACGAAAAAGGGCGAGAAGAAAATCCTCAACGAGTGCAACCTCCCGCTGACGGGCGTCGCGTGCGTGAACCGCATCATCACCGACTACTGCGTCCTCGACATCACGCCCGAAGGCCTGCGTCTCATCGAAGTCGCGCCAGGCGTCACGCCGGAGCAGGTGCAGGAGATGACGGAGCCGAAGTTGTTGATCGGCGACGTGAAAGAGATCGCGGTTTAGAGAAGGCCGCTCGCCAGGCTTTCAGTAACTCGCTTGTGAGTGCGTGTTGCGCACTCGCAGGGTGCCTTGGTGCTTCGGTCTGACGTTTGTCCCCATAGGTTCCGAATTGGCTCGAGTTGCGAACGGCCGTGGCTCGCGCGACGGAGGATTACAGGCGCGACTTCCCCGCGCAAAAGATTTTCTTCGAGAGGGTGAAATCGCCAGGTGCAGATCACTCCTTGTGGTGGAACGGGTCCGAACCACCACACAAGGAGCGATCATGACGACCGACGCGACCGAGGGAGCGGCTGCGGACTCGATGTCCGACAGCGCGATGCGCGCGCCCGAGCCGGATGCGCCACAGCCGCTCGTTCTCCCTGACGAGCGGGTTGCGCTACTCGACGTGGCTGCGAGCATTACGCTGGCGCGTGGCGACAGTGAGGCTGCTGTTCTCGCGACCATTGATGAGGCCTTCAAGGCGCACGCTGAAGAGATTGATGCACGTGGCTCGCGCCACCGCGAGGCGATCCGCGGTGATGTCGCGGCCCTTGAAGCGGAGATTGTGCTGCGCGACGAGATGCGCGTCGAGTTGGACACGCTGAAGCGGCGACGATCCTCGCTCCAGGTCTCTTGCGCAACGCTCGAAGCATTGATCGCAGGGCTGGAGGCCGGTCTGATCAAGCAGCGTCATGAGGCGGAGAATGCGCAGCTTAGGAAGCAGCTCGCCGCGCTCGATGAGGAAGAGCAAGAGGCCCAGCGCCGCGCAGCAAGCATTACGACGGGGAATGCCCTCGACGCTGCGGAAGTGCCGGCGCACCGGGAGGAGTCGATCCGTTTCCTGGAGCAGAAATACACCGCGATTGTCGCGACTGCAGCGCCCGCGCTCGAACGCGAGCAGGCGCTCGCGGCACGATCGATCACCCAGACGGTGTCGGGATTCCTCCTCTGGCTCGGCTACGGCAGTGTGGCGGCCACTGGCGCTGTGCTCGCGCTCATGATGAATGGCGGCGACACTGCGCAGTTCGGCCTGGTCATTGATGGGTGGCGCGCCATCGTGGAATCCATCCCGGGCGATTCTGTGATCGCACGCCTTGGAGCTGGCGTCGTTCTCGTGGCGGTGCTGTTGATTCTGGTGGGCGCGAGCATCGACACAGCAGAGAGATTCCTGCTCAAGAAACGAGACGATTGGAACCGCGAGGAGCAACGCCATCGCGAGCCGCACGTCAACCTCTCTCCGCAGTCGATTACACGCAAGACATACACGCAATTCATCGCACTTCTGCCATTCCTGTTCGCCGCCGGGATCCTCGGTACAATCCTCGCCGTTACTCCGGCCCGTGAATCAGCGACGGATGTAGGTGGAAACACGACGAACGCCATTACGTCGGTCCTGCCGACGCTCGGTTTCGCGTTTGTTGGCATCGTGATCGCGTTTCTTGCGACCGCGGTGTTCGTGATGTACGTCGTACGGATTGTCGAGCCCCGTGCGACCGGGGAGACACGGAACGGCGTATTTCGCAACGGTTGGGAGTTCATTGTCCCTCCATTTCTACTGATCATCGCGGTCGTCGGCACGCCGCTTCTTCTTCGGTCTGCGCCAACTCCATCTTCGTCCCTTGCCAACCCGCCGATTGCGACCGTATGGGTGCCGTGGGCGGCATTCATGCTCATTAGTTCTCTATGTCTGGCCTGCGGCGTCGTCTACCACGGTGTGTTCAAGGATGCGAAGACGGCGCGCGAGCGGATCGACGAGATCCAGGCGCAGCTCGACGTCGAGCGCGCACTTCTCGTCACTGGCGCAATCCCACGCGACGAGGCGATCGCAGAACGTTACGCAGAGGAGAGACGACGTCTCCTAGGACTGCAACGCGATCTGCAGCTCGGAAGGCTTGGCGTTACGCTTAATCGAGGAAGCAACGGCAGCTCGGTGCTCAAGCGCGCTTGGCGGTGGATTGTTCGAAGGCGGACAGGCGACGTCATGGTCAGCGTACCTGGGCACGCTCCACCCTCATTCCGCCCGATCGACTATGAGACTTCGGGCCAGTTGATCGAAGATCTCGCGAAAGCGCGCACTGAGCGCGCAAATGCGTTAGCTGAGCTCAACGAACTCGAAGGGTCAATCCATAGCGCCGTGCAGCACACGGCAATCGAGCTGAGGTTGTCGCTCGTCCAAAGGAAGGCAGCCCTCGACGGTGCAGCGAACGCCGTTCAGTACGAGATTCTCGAGGAGAAGAGCCAGTTTGCGGTCGTGCACCAGCATCTTAGGTTGCAGGCGTGCAGCGTTATGGCAAATGCCCTGTCGGTGAAGCCGTTCCTGGAGGGTGTGCGCGCGGATCTCGCGCAACGAGTGCCTTACGTGCCGAACGCGGCCCCCCCACCACCCCCGCCAGAAGGAGGCAACCATGAGTGATGTTCCAAAGGAAGCCGTGGTCGCTTACTCCTCGCGGACGGACATACGCACCGAGGCCGAACGTGACGGCCTTCGTGACGGATCGCTCGGACAGACTTGGCGCGAGTACAGGAGAGTGCTGGAGTACAAAGCGGAGGAGCGGCGCATTGAGGACGAACTCTATGTGCAGCGGCAACTTGAATCGGAGCGGGCACAGAGCAACCTCGCCCAAGAGACAAACCGGGATGCTCTTGCAGAATTCGAACCTGTCGAAAAGCACTATCGTCTCCTCGCCAGTGACAAGGACCGCAAACCGAGCACTTACAACGCGATCTGGGGCTGGGTCTTTGTTCTCTTGGCGATCACACTGGTCGCGGCCGACTTTCCGCTGACACGACAGATTGTTAGCGCGATGTCGATCGGCTCGGACACGAACTGGACGGTCGAACAGGTCATGGTCTCAGTCGGCATCGTTGCGTTGAGTCTCTTCTTCAAGCTGCTCACCGATCCCTTTACGCAGCCAAGGTACCTGATGGGCACCGGCTGGAGAGTCACGCTTCAGATCGTCTCTGGCATCTTGTTTGTCGGCTTAATGGCGGGAGTAGTGTCCATGCTGATTCTCCTCGGGATGTTCCGCGCAGGAGCCATTGGTGCCGACACGAGCGCTGCCACGGCGCCCACGGCTATGGGCGCCACCGCGACTGACCGGGAGAGTTCATCTGCGGGCGGCCCTGCCAACGTGATCGATTCCCGCCTTCGCACTCTCGAACGCTTTCGCGATCAGACGTTCGTCGTGATGAGTCTGATCCTTCCGGTAATCGGTGGAATCTTCGCGTCCGTCGGTATGGCGCGCATTCATAACGCGTTTCGGTTGCGCCGACTGAAACGCGAGCGTGATCGTCTACGCTGGAAACTCGACAAGGCTGCGGAGGGGAACGAGGTCGCGGCGGCAGCCGTGCGCAGTTTGGAACATGA
>DASVNL010000812.1:0-3088 GCA_036383875.1 Thermoanaerobaculia bacterium | reverse complement strand
CGCGGCCGAGGTGCGTGGGATCGAGGATCGTGTCGTCGTCGAGGATTGCGACGAAGGGCGTGTCGATGTCCGCGAGTGCACGTTGGAGTTTCGCGGTCTTTGGATTCTCATGCGCGCGCGGAGGCGGACAGCGAAGAATGCGCACGCGCGCATCGTCGATCGACGACGTCACGCGTTGTCCTTCCGCATCGTCGTCATCGACGAGCCAGAGGAATCGCGCGTGCGCCGGCGCTTGCGCGAGATTCGCGCGCAGTGTTTGTTCGAGCGCGGGGTCGCCGCCGAGGATCGGCTGGAGGATCGTGATGGGCGCGTCGAGCGTTGCGTCTTCACGATGCGTCGCCGCATAGTGTCGCGCGAGGACGAACTTCGTCACGAGGATCGCGAGGTACAACGCGAGAGAGGTCAGTCCGACGACGCTCACGCGCGGTCCTCTTTCAAGGCGGCGACGGTGCGCGCGAGTCCTTCGCGCAGCGACACGCGTGGAGGTCCCATCGTGTTCAGCATCTTCGCGACGTTGAACGTCTTCGAGTACGCGAACACGTGAATGCCGAAGCGCGTGATGGGCGGTTCTTTGTGCGGCAGAAAAATCGAGTGGATGAATTCGAGCAGCGCGGCCGCGGTCATCGCGACGGGCAGGCGCACACGTTTCTTCGGCGGCGCGATGCCGAGTTGCGAGAAGAGCTCGAGCAGAAAGTCCTGAATCGCGACCGGCTCGTTGTTCGTGAGGTTGAACGCACCGCGGACGTCGCGATTGGTGGCCGCATGCACGATCGCGTCGACGAGGTTGTCGATGTAGATCAGATCGCCGACGGCCGGTCCGTCTTTCGCGATGAGTAAGGGCAAACGTCCTTCGCGCGCGGCGTGGAGGATGCGCGGCAACAGCACGGTGTCGCCGGGTCCGAACACCGCACGTGGTCGCGCGATCACCCAGTCGCCTTTGTATTGCTCGACGAGTTTCTCGGCGTGCTGCTTTGTCGCCGCGTACTGATTCACCGCCTTCGCCGGCAGCGGCGTCTCCTCGGTGATCCCGAGCTGATGGCCCGCGCGATAGAACACGCTCGACGATGAGATGAACACGAGTTTCGGCGAGCCGTGCGTCGCGCAGTAGTCGAGCACGTGCTGTGTCGCGAGGACGTTCTGCTCTTCGAACTCACGCCGCGATCCCCACGGCGACGAGCGCGCGGCGCCGTGAATCACGACGTCGAACGGCTTATCGAAGGGGAGTGGTTTGGTGAGGTCGTGTGCGACGTAGCCGTCGATCGCGAGCGGACGCCGGCCAATGCCGGTGACGTCCCAGCCGAGCCCGCGAAAGCGGCGGAAGAGGTGCCCGCCGATGAAGCCGGAGCTTCCGGTGATGAGCACCCGCGAGTTGGGTTCCCCGAGCATGGACGATCGCCCGCGAGAATAGCGCACTCAGCAAGCCCAGGCGATCCGGATGGAACTCCGGCATGTCGCGTGCTTTGGTCTCTCGCGCCGTACACACAGAGAGGGTCATGGCGAACGATGCTGCGGTGCACGTCGTAAGCAGTCAGTCTTCATCTGCGCGGAGGATTCCGCGCACTCACGAATCCACAACTCCGTCGACACGCGGCATGCACGCGTTGTTCGAAGCCCAGGCTGCGCGCACGCCCAATCGCGTTGCGCTGCAGTTCGAGAACGAAACGCTCACGTATCGCGAGCTGAACGCGCGCGCGAATCACATCGCGCGGCGTCTGCGATCGCTGGGGGTGCGCGAAGAGACGCTGGTCGCGATCCTGATGGACCGCTCCCTCGACCTCCTCGCCGCACTCCTCGGCATTCTCAAAGCCGGCGGCGCGTATGTTCCGCTCGACCCGATGTACCCGGTCGACCGCCTCGAGTTCATGCTCGAGGATTCGCACGCGCCGGTGCTCGTCACACAGTCGAGTCTCGCATCGCTGCTGCGCACGTCCGCGACGATCTTCGAAGTCGACCGCGATCTCGAAGGTGACGAGCGCAACGTCGCGTCGTCCGTTCGCGATGAGAACCTCGCGTACGTCATCTACACGTCGGGGTCGACGGGCAAGCCGAAGGGCGTGCAGATTCCGCATCGCGCGCTGATCAACTTCCTCGACTCGATGCGCGAAGCACCCGGCCTCAGCGAGCACGACACGATCTTCGCCGTGACCACGCTGTCGTTCGACATCGCGGGACTCGAGTTGTGGTTGCCGCTCACGACCGGCGCACGCATCGAGCTCGTGAGTCGCGAGATCGCGGCGGACGGACGTCGCCTCGCGGAGAAGCTCTCGCGCTCCGACGCGACGGTGATCCAGGCAACACCGGCGACGTATCGCATGCTCATCGAAGCGGGATGGAAGGGCGATCCGCGATTGAAGATTCTGTGCGGCGGCGAGGCGATGCCGCGCGATCTCGCGGACGCGCTGCTCACGCGCTGCGAATCGCTGTGGAACATGTACGGGCCGACGGAGACGACGATCTGGTCGACGATCCATCGCGTGACCTCTGATATCGCCAGCGTGAACGTGCCGATCGGTAAGCCGATCGCGAACACGCAGGTGTACGTCCTCGATGCGAATCTGCAACCGGCGCCGGAAGGGGAGTTGTTCATCGGCGGCGACGGCGTCGCGCGCGGCTATCTCAATCGCGCGTCGCTCACCGCGCAACGCTTTGTGCCCGATCCGTTCGGCGCACCGGGCGCGCGGATGTATCGCACCGGCGACGCGGTGCGTCTGTTGTCCGACGGGAGCATCGAATATCTCGAGCGTCTCGATCATCAGGTGAAGGTGCGCGGCTATCGCATCGAACTCGGCGAGATCGAGAATGCGTTGCGCAAACAGGACGGCGTCGCGAACGCGGTGGTCATCGCGCGCGACGATCTGCCGGGTGGCAAGGCGC
This sequence comes from Thermoanaerobaculia bacterium, assembly GCA_036383875.1. Lineage (GTDB taxonomy): Bacteria > Acidobacteriota > Thermoanaerobaculia > Gp7-AA8 > Gp7-AA8 > QHVT01. The sequence goes on along the minus strand of DASVNL010000812.1, from coordinate 214 downwards.
TCGTGGCGTATTGCATCGCGCGCGGCACGCTGCCGTCCGCCGCGGCGCTGCGCGAGCATCTGCGCGCGACGCTGCCGGAGTACATGGTCCCGTCGCACTTCGCGACGCTCGACGCGTTTCCGCTCACGCCGAACGGGAAGATCGATCGCAAGGCGCTGCCCGCGCCGGCGCGGACGTCGCGCGATGACGACGAGTCGTATGTCGCGCCGCGCAA
>DASVNL010000811.1:0-3849 GCA_036383875.1 Thermoanaerobaculia bacterium | reverse complement strand
TTGACGGCGACGATCGACGTGCCGCCGAGGGTCTGCAGTTGGACGAAAGTCATGCGCGAGAGTGTAGCCGAGAGCGGAGGCAGGTATGCTCTGCGGCGTGCTGCGAAGGGTCGCGATCGTCGCGCTGCTCTTTCTTTCCTGCTCGCATGAGCGACGCGAGCCTCTCGCGTTTCCGCGCGCGCCGATCATCCTGATTTCGATCGACACGCTGCGCTCCGATCACCTTCCGGCGTACGGCTACAAAAACGTCGAGACGCCGCATCTCGATGCACTCGCGAACGACGGTGTCGTATTCGATCGCGCGTGGTCGCACTGCCCGATGACGCTGCCGTCGCACGTCTCGATGCTCACCGGCTTGCTGCCGACGGAGCATGGCGTGCGCAACAACGCGGGATTCACGTGGGACACGAAAGCGCACGTCTCACTGCCGCAAGTTCTCGCGCAAAACGGATACGCGACTGGCGCGGCCGTGTCGTCGTACGTGTTGCGCGGCGAGACGGGGATGCGCGACGCGTTCTCGTTCTACGACGATGTCGTCGCCCCTGCGCCCGGCGCTGCGTTCGCGGAGTTTCAACGCAGCGGCGACGTCACCAGCGCGATGGCCGAGCAGTGGCTCGATCGCGTCGGCGCGAAACCGTTCTTCCTGTTTCTCCATCTCTACGAGCCGCACGTTCCGTACGCGCCGCCGGAGCCGTTTCGCAGCCGCTACGCGAGCGCGTACGACGGCGAGATCGCATCCGCGGATGCGATCACCGGCGCGTTCATCGAGTCGCTGAAGCGTCGCGGCGTGTACGACGACGCGATCATCGTCGTCACGTCCGACCACGGCGAAGGCCTCGGCGATCACGGCGAACAACAGCATTCGATTCTTCTCTATCGCGAGGCGATCCAGGTGCCGCTCATCGTGAAGCTGCCGCGATCCGCGCGGAAGGGAACGCGCATCGAAAATCCGGTCGGACTCTTCGACATCGCGCCGACGCTCGCGAAGCTGACCGGCGTCGCGATGAACGCGAGTCCGAAGTCGGCGAATCTGTTCGACGCGCCGGCGTCGCGCAACATTTACGCGGAGACGATCTACCCGTATCTGCAACTCGGCTGGAGCGATCTGCGCGCCCTCGTGAATGAGCGGTGGCATGTCATCGAAGGGCCGAAGCCGGAGTTGTACGATCACGTCGCCGACACGCGCGAGTCCGCGAACGTGCTCGACGCGAATCGCCGCGTCGCGACATCGCTCATCGCCGAGGCGCGCGGATATCCGCCTGCGACCTCGGTGCAGTCATCGATCGATCCCGAGACCGCGTCGCGACTCGCGTCACTGGGCTACATCGGCACGGTGCGCGACCGTCCCGATCCGCGCACGCTGCCGAATCCGAACGAAGTCGTGAGGGTGCTCGATGAGATGCAGCGTGCGTTTGCGCTTGCGAATGACAAACGACACGCCGACGCGATTGTCGCGCTCGAACAGATCCTGCAGCGCTTCCCGAAGATGCAGGAAGTGCGCGTCCGACTCGCCGAATCGCAAGCCGCGCTTGGTCGCAATGACGACGCAATCGCGTCGTATCGCGCCGCGCTCGCGTCGTCCGACGTGCTCATGCCGGATGTTCTTCTCGCGCTTGGCGATGTCTGCGTGCGCGCTCAAAAACTCGAAGACGCCGCGCAAATCGTAAAGGCCGCACACGCGAGCGAGCCCGCGAAGTCGACGGCGCTCGATGCACGCGTGCTGCTCGCACGCGGCGACCTGCAACGCGCAATCGCACGCGCGGATGAAGCGGAGCGCATCGCGAAGCACCCGCTGTTCGGCATGAACATGCTGCGCGGCGAGGCGTACGCGCGAATGGAGAAGCCGCGCGAGGCGATCGACGCGTATCGCGCGGAGATCAACGCATTTCCGTCGCACGGTGAAGCGTACGCGCGACTCGCAGTCGTGTTGTTTCTCACCGGCGATCGCGCAGGCGTCGACGCGACGCTGCGCGCCCTCGCGAACATCGACGCGACTCTCGCAACACGCACGCGCGCGGCCCTCGGAATGTAAAAAGCCCCGGCTCTTGCGAGCCGGGGCTTTCGTTTCACTGCGTCGAGGGTGACTAGAAGCGGAAGCCGAGGGAGAACTGATACGTGCGAGCCATCTGATAGGCCGTGAACGAATTCGCAGTGCCGTAGCCCGAGGCCTTGGTGTAGTGCACGTCAACGACCGGAACGGTCGTGAACGGGTTGAACAGCGTGGTGGTGCGGTTCAGGCCCGTCGTGATACCGGCCGGATTCGACATGGCGTCTTCGTCGAAGACATTCAGCACGTCGGCCTGCACGAAGAACTCTGCCTTCCAGAGATTGCGCGCGTAGTTGAACGCGATGTCCGTGCGCGTTTCCGCTTCGGCGCGCAGGCAGCCGCGGCAAACGTAGTAGTTCGCCGTACCAGGTGCGCTGTTGTAGCCGAGCGACGCCGGAGTCGGCGCACCGGCGTAGCTGTCGATGTCCGCGGTGAAGACGGCGTTGTACGCGATGCCGGAGTCGTAGCGCTCGAGCACCGAGATGTTCAGACGGCCGATGACGCCCGGAAGCGGAACGTCGTAGCCGGCCCACACGCGTGCACGATGACGCTGATCGCCCGCGATCGGACCTTCGGGCAGGCGGTTCGCGTAGCCGAGGAACTCGGGATAGAACGTTTGGAGCGGCTGGTTGGCGATGGGGCCGCTGCCTGCGTTCTCGCCTTCGTCGTTGCCCGTCAACTTCGAGTAGGTGTAGTTCGCGCCGAAGTTCCAGCGCTGCGGACGCCATCCGGCCTGCAGTTGCACGGCGCGGTACTTGCGGACGATGTCATCAGTGTTGGTGATCTCCTGGAGATCGACCGGGATGTTGAGCGGCGTCGTGGCTTTCGGACCGCTCTGAATGACCTGGGCGGCGTAGAAGTCCTTCCAGTCGCGATAGATGAAGTCGAACTTCGCCCACGCATTGCCTGCGAACTGCGTCTTGTAGCCGGCGGCGAACTCGTCGACCGACGGCGACTTCAGGGTGCCGTTGAAGACTGCTGCGTAACCGGGGATGCTGCGAACGCCACCCGCACGAAGCAGCGAGAGGTTTTCCGGTCCGCACTTGCCCTGCGCGTCGCACTGAGCGAAGAACCAGTCGAAGACCTGCTGAATGGCTTGCGGCATCGAGACAGCGAACGGAGTGGCCGGGCCGTTGATGACCGGGCCGCTGTACAGGAAGTCGATCGTGGCGGGCGAGCCGGCCGAGTTGTTCGACGCTGCAATGCCTTCGACGATGCGCGAGACGTAGTTGTTGTACGCGAGGCTGAAGCGATGACGGCCGTCGCCGCGCAGGTCGTAGATCGTGGTCAGGCGCGGGCTGAAGGCCTGATCGTCCGAGGCCTTGTTGCCCGATCCGTCGACCGCGTCGTTCTTGTCGTAGCGGAAGCCGAGGTTGAACGTCCAGTGGGTGTTGAGGTCCCACGTGTCGTTGACGAACGCGGAGCGGACTTTGAGCTCGCTCTCGTTGGCGTTCTCGAAGATCGGCGTCCAGCGAATGATCGTCGGATTGGCGAAGCCAGGCACGCCCGTGCCGGACATGACCGGATAGATCCCGCCGTTCGGGTTGAACCACGCGGTGCTCGTCAGGATGCGGTAGTCGCTGCCCGACTGATGGTTGTTGGCGTAGCGCATCTCCGTGAAGTCTTCGACGCCGGCCACGATGTTGTGATTGCCCGTCGACTTTGTGCTCATGAAGTAATTCGCCTTGAGCAGGAGGGCGTTGTTGTTGCGGGACTCGGTGTCGCACACGCCGCAGAATGTCGGCGAGTTGAATCGCGAGTTCCCGTTGCTCTGATCGAGCAGCAGCGTGCCTTTCTGCAGG
>DASVNL010000810.1:0-1694 GCA_036383875.1 Thermoanaerobaculia bacterium | reverse complement strand
AGGCCTTCGAGTTGCGTCATCAGTTTCTCGACGTCGGCGGGATGCAGTCCGGTCGTCGGCTCGTCGAGGATGTAGAGCGTGTTGCCGCGGCCGATGCGCTGCAGCTCTGTCGCGAGTTTGATGCGTTGCGCTTCACCGCCGGACAGTTCCGTCGCCGGCTGGCCGAGCCGGATGTAGCCGAGACCGACCTGGCGGAGAACGTCGAGCGCGCGGTGGATGTGCGGCTCTTCGGTGAAGAAGGTCCACGCGGTGTCGACGGTCATGCCGAGGACTTCGGCGATGTTCTTGCCGTTGTATTGAATCTCGAGTGTTTTCGCGTTGTAGCGCGCGCCGTGACACGTCGGGCAGGGCGCGTAGACGCTCGGCAGAAACAACAGCTCGACCATCACGAAGCCTTCGCCCTCGCACGTTTCGCAGCGTCCTTTCGCGACGTTGAACGAGAAGCGGCCCGCGTCGTAATGCCGTGCGCGCGCGGATTTCGTCGACGCGAAGAGTTTGCGCACGTGATCGAAGAGGCCCGTGTAGGTCGCGAGGTTCGATCGCGGTGTGCGGCCGATCGGCTTCTGATCGACGCGCACGAGTCGCTTGATGTTCTCCATCCCCGCGACGATCTCGCCGCCCTCGGTCACGACGACGTCGCGCTCGAGCGGATCGCCTTCCTCTTCCTCTGCGACGTGCTGGCCGAGGTGTTCGCCGACGAGCTCGACGAGCACCTGGCTGACGAGACTCGATTTGCCTGAACCCGAAACTCCGGTGACGGCGGTGAAGACGCCGAGGGGAAATGCGACGTCGAGTTTGTCGAGATTGTTGCGCGTGACGCCGGCGAGTTTCAGCCAGCCGCGAGGCTCGCGTGGCGCGCGCGGATTCGGATTGCGCGTTGCGAACAGATACTCGCGCGTGTGCGATTGCTGCACGTGTACGAGTCCTTCGGGCGGACCGCTGTACAGAATCTCGCCGCCATGCTCGCCCGCGTTCGGACCGACGTCGACAATCCAGTCCGCGTGACGAATGACGTCGAGCTCGTGCTCGACGACGAACAATGAATTTCCCGACGCTTTCAGTTTGTCGAGCGCGGAGAGCAGCGCTTCCGTGTCGGCGGGATGCAATCCGGCGGACGGCTCGTCGAGCACGTAGACGACGCCGAACAAGTTCGATCGTACTTGCGTCGCCAGTCGGAGTCGCTGCAACTCGCCGGGCGAGAGCGTCGGCGTGCTGCGTTCGAGCGAGAGGTAGCCAAGTCCGAGCTCGAGCAGGACGTCGAGTCGCGCGTTGAGATCGCACGCGATGCGATGCGTGACGATCGCTTTCTCGGGATGCGCTTCGTTCGGCTTCAACGTGCCGTACGGTTTCGCGAGCTCGGCGAGTCGCACGAGCGGCAACGCAGACATCTCGGCAATGTCGAGTCCTGCGAATTTCACGGACAGCGACTCGCGACGCAGCCGCTTGCCGTGGCACACCGGGCAATCGGTGCTGAGCATGTACTGCGACACGCGCTTCTTCATGAGCGGACTCTGCGTGTTCGCGAATGTGTGGAGCACGTAACGCTGCGCACTGCTGAACGTGCCCTGATAACTCGGCTCCTCTTTGCGTTTCAGTGCGCGCCGCGTTTCGTCAGGCGTGAGTCCCGCGTACACGGGCACCGTCGGTGTTTCATCGGTGAAGAGAATCCAGTCGCGCTGCTTTTTCGGTAAGTC
>DASVNL010000809.1:0-15523 GCA_036383875.1 Thermoanaerobaculia bacterium | reverse complement strand
CGCTCCGCGCGCAAAGCGCTCGAGCATGCGGTGCGCGACAACGGCGTGTTCGTCTCCGAGAGTTTCGCGCTCAAGTTCGAGAAGAGCGTTGGCGACGTCGTCGAGCTGGCGAATCATCGCTTTCCGATCGTCGGCGTGTATCGCGATTACTCGAGCGATCGCGGCGTGATCGTGATGGATCGCAAGCTGTTCGCGAAGACGTTCCGCGACGATCGCGTGAACACGATCGTGGTGTATCTCAAGCAGGGCGTCACCACGGACTTCGCGCGCAAGGAACTGGAGCGCACGATCGGCCCGCGCTTCAACGCGTTCGTCGTGACCAATGCTGAAGTGAAGACTGAAGTGATGCGCATCTTCGATCAGACCTTCATGATCACGTACGCGCTCCTCGGCGTCGCGATCGTCGTCGCGGTGATGGGGATCATCAACACGATGTCCGCGCTCATTCTCGAGCGCACGCGCGAGCTCGCGATGTTGCGCATCACCGGACTCTCCGCACGCGAGCTCCGCACGATGATCGTCCTCGAGTCGACGCTCCTCGGCGTCGCGTCGATCGCCGCAGGGTTGGTGATGGGCTACGCGTTGTCGTGGATTCTGATCTACGTGATCAACAAACAGTCCTTCGGCTGGACGATCGATTTCTACACGCCGACGTCGCTGATCGTCGCGTCGCTCGCGATCACGCTGCTCGCGAGTGCGCTGGCCGGACTCGCGCCTGCGCGCCTCGCGACGCGCATCCACGTCGCGACGGCCATCAAGAGCGAGTAGACTCGCCGCACATCCATAAGGAGTTTGATGATGAAGCGTGCATTGGCGCTCGCGCTCGCGTTGGCCATTCCCGTGTTCTCTGCGGCAGCTCCGTCCATCGTCCTGATCAACGGCAAAGTCTTCACCGGACCCGGTACGTTCGCGCAAGCCGTCGCGATCGAAGGCAACAAGATCAAGGCGGTCGGTACGACCGCGCAGATTTCCGCGCTCGCCGATCCGGCCACGCGCGTCATCGATCTGCAGGGCAAGCTCGTGATTCCAGGGATCAACGACGCGCACACGCATCCGCTCTGGAGCGCGCCGGGATTTCAGGTCAGCGCGGATCCCAACGCGACGTTCGCGCAGATCGCGCCGCTGATCGCATTCGCAGTCGATGAGACTCCCGCGGATTTGCCGATTCACGTGATCGTCGGTGGTCCGGTCATCAACGACCCGACGGTGACGCGACTGAGCCTCAACGCGCTCGCGCCGGGTCGCAAGATTTTTCTGCACGCGTTCACGGGTCACGGCATGGTGCTCAGCACCGCGGCGATGACGGAGATCGGCCTCGATCTCAACACGCCCGATCCGCTCGGCGGGACGTTCGGCCGCGACGCGAACGGTCAATTGAATGGGCGTGCATTCGAATACGCGCAATACCCGCTGGAGCGAAAGCTCGCGAACTCATTCAGCGACGAAGAGCTTGCGCAGGCGTTCGCTGCGTTTGCCGCCGAGGCGATCAGCTTCGGGATCACGTCGATCCAGGCGATGGCGGGTCCGGATGAAGAACGCTTCGTGCGCGCGGTGGATGCGGCGGGCTCGCCGCTGCGCGTTCGCATCATCACGATTCCCGCAGTCGCCGCACGCGGCCGGATCGGCAACGGCGGTGCGTTGAAGTGGATCCTCGACGGCACGCCGATCGAACAAGGCGCCGCGTTGCGCACGCCGTATGCGAACGGCGGTTCGGGCAAGCAGAACTTCGTGCAGGCCGATGTTCGCGATCTGTTGAAGATCGCGACGGACACGAACCGGCAAGTCCTCTTGCACGCCGCCGGCGACGCGACGCTTCTCAGCGCGCTGCAAATCCTGAAGGCGAAGCCGATGGTCCGTCCGCGCATCGAGCATGGCGACGGCGCGCATGAAGATCTCATCGGATTGCTCAAAGAAACCGGTGCGATCGTCGTGCAGAACCCGACGCACTTCCCGTTCTCGGGCGCGTATCCGACCAAGGCCTACATGCCGTTCCGATCGCTGGTCAACGCCGGCGTGCCGGTCGCAATCGGCTCGGACGGGCCGATCAATCCGTATCTCAACATCCTCCTCGCGAGCGACCGCACGGATCGCGTGAACGAGTCACTCACGCGCGAGCAGGCGTTGATCGCATACACGAGCGGCTCGGCGTTCGCGGAGATGAAGGAGACGGAGAAAGGAAAGATCGCGGCCGGGATGCTCGCCGACCTCGCGGTGCTTTCGAAGGATCTGTTTTCGGTGCGGCCTCCGGCAGTGCCGAACATCAAGGCCGTGATGACGATCATCGATGGGCAGGTGGTGTTCGAGGCGGAGCAGTAGCGCGTTGCCGGATCGTTTCGTACAACGCGATGCCGACCGTCGTCGACAGGTTGAGTGATCGCACGTGCGGCGACGCGATCGGCATCGCGTACATGCGATCGCCGTAGCGCGCATGAATGTCGGGCGCGAGTCCGCCGGTCTCGCGTCCGAAGATTAAGACGACGTCGTCGTTCGATAGCGGCGCGTCCCAATACATCCGCTGCGATTTCGTCGAGAAGAAAACCGGCTCGCCGAGGGACGGCAGCTCGCGCTCGAACGCGTCCCACGACGGCCACGTGCGCACGTCGACGTGCTCCCAGTAATCGAGACCGGCGCGGCGGACTTCGCGTTCATCGAGCGAAAAGCCGAGGGGCTCGATGAGGTGGAGCGTGGCGCCGGCGGCGAGACAGGAGCGCCCGGCGTTGCCGGTGTTCCAGTGAATTTCGGGGTGGACGAGAACGACGTGCAGGGGCATAGTCAGCAGTCTATGAAACTCCGCGTCGCGCTGCTCCTGCTGTTGGCGGTTCCGCTTTACGCGGGGAAGACGCGCTCGGTGCGACACATGCCCGCGGCGCCGGACGTGCCGCCCGGAACGCCGACGTTCAGCAACGAAGTCGTGCGAATCTTTCAGGACAACTGCCAGTCGTGTCATCACGAGGGCGACATCGCGCCGTTCGCGCTCGTCAATTACGCCGACGCGAAAGCGCGCGCGCCGCTCATTCGCTTCATGACCGAAACGCGTCAAATGCCGCCGTGGAAGCCGGTCGAAGGCTGCGGCGACTTCGCAAACGAGCGACGTCTCTCCGACGCCGACATTGCAACGATCGCGAAGTGGGTCGAGGCGGGTGCGCCGGAAGGTGATCGCGCGCAGTTGCCCGAGCCGCTCGATTTCAGCGCGGGGTGGGAGAACGGACCGCCGGATCTCGTGCTCAAGAACGCGACGGCGTACACGCCGCCGTCGCACACCGATACGTATCGCTGCTTCACGATTCCGACGAATCTCGTCTCGAGCGCGTACGTCGCCGCGGTCGACACGCATCCCGGCGATCGCGAGACGGTGCATCACGTGCTGACGTTCATCGACACGACGGGCGAGTCACTCGCGCTGGACGAAGCGGATCCGGGTCCGGGCTACACGTGTTTCGGCGGTCCGGGATTCGCGATGACCGGCACGCTTGGCGGATGGGCGCCGGGATCGCGCGCGCTGGAGATGCCGAGCGACGTCGCATTCGAATTGCCCCCGAACTCGCGCGTGGTCATGCAGGTTCACTATCACCCGCATCACGGCGATCCGGAACCGGATCAGACGGAGCTCGGTCTGTATCTCGCGAAGGAGCCGCCCGCGAAGCTGATGCAGGTCATTCCGATCATCAATCAGTCGTTCACGATTCCGCCGAACGATGCGAACTATCAGGTCGACGCGGTGTGGCCGATCCTCACGCCGGTGAAGCTGAAGATCTGGTTCGTCGCACCGCACATGCATCTCCTCGGCAAGAAGATGACCGTCGAGATGAAGGCGCCGAACAAAGACGCGCAATGCCTGATCACCATCAACGATTGGAATTTCAACTGGCAGGGCGCGTACGCATTCGAGACTCCCATCGACGTCCCGATCGGGACGCGCATGTCGCTCCGCGCGCACTACGACAATTCGTCGTCGAATCCATTGAATCCCAACGATCCGCCAAAAGCGGTGTCGTGGGGCGAGGCGACGACGGACGAGATGTGCATCGCATTCCTCGGCGTGACGATTGAGTAGTTGATGGTTGATGGTTGATCAACCATCAACCATCTCACCCTTGTACAATCACCGCACGCCACAATGTCATCGACCCGCCCCGAGGTCTCGAGCGTCCTCCGCTTCGATCTCGCGATCCAGCGGAATCACATCCTCGTCTACACGCTCGCGCTGCTGACCGGCCTCGCCGGTAAGGCCCTCGGCGTTTTCGAGATGCGCATGGGCGTCGCGCTGTTTCTGTGGGCGCTCGCGTCGCTGAGCTCCGCGTGTTTGTACCTCTTGTACAAACGCGGCATCGACCGGCGATACCTCGCGCCGCTGTGGATCACGAGCGACATCTTCTTCGTGACCATGGGCGTGTATGCGAGCGGCGGCATCGCAAGCATCGTGTACGTCTGGTACGCGGCCACCGCGTCATCCGCGGCATTCGCGGCGGGGAAGAAAGCCGCGTTCTACGCGAGCGCGATGAATGTCGTCGCGTACGTGGGCGTGCTGTTGTACATGGGACAGGCGACGCTCACGAACGGCGTCATGTTCGCGGCGCTCGCGCGCATGATCTTCGTCTTCGGCGCGTCGTACTTCTTCCTCATCGGCATCGCGAACCTGCAGGAGAAACATCTGCTGATCCGCCAGCTCGAGATGGCGGAGAGCCGCAAGGTGCAGGAGCTCACGCGACTGACTGAGGAGCTCGCGGAAGCGAATCGCCGCATTCAGGAAGCGGATCGTTTGAAGAGTCAGTTCCTCGCGAACATGAGCCACGAGTTACGAACGCCGATGAATTCGATCATCGGATTTTCGGAAATTCTCGTGGAGCGGCTCGATCAGAAAATCGATCCGAAACACATCGGCTTCCTGCGACACATCCACTCCTCCGGCCAGCATCTCCTCGGCATCATCAATGACATCCTCGATCTGTCGAAGATCGAAGCGGGGAAGATGGAGATCTATGCGGAGTTCTTCTCCATCGCGCCGGTGATCGACAGCGTGTGCAACATGATGCGCGGCATGACGAAGAGCAATCCGGTCTTCGTTCTCGAGATCGCCGACGACTTGCCGCAGATCGAAACCGATCTCGCGAAGTTCAAACAAGTCCTCTTCAATCTCCTGTCGAACGCGGTGAAGTTTTCACCCGCGGGCAAACCGATCACCGTGCGCGCGACCGTCGACGGCGGCTCGATCACGGTCTCGGTGCAGGACCAGGGCATCGGCATCGACTCTGTGCATCACCAGCTCATCTTCGAAGAGTTCCGCCAGGTCGACGGCACCGCGCGTCGCGAGTTCGGCGGCACGGGACTCGGCCTCGCGCTCGTGAAGAAATTCGTCGAGCTGCAGGGTGGACACGTATCGGTGGACAGCAAGCTCGGCGAGGGGAGCACGTTCTCGTTCACGCTGCCTGTGCGATCGCGCGCGGCCGTCGTGACGCGGGTGCCCGAGGCGCCGCAGCCGCGGGCGGAGCGGGTGCTGGTCGTGGAGGATGATCCGAATGCGTACGACCTGATCGCGTCAGCGATCAGTTCCGCGGGATTCCTGCCGATCCGCGCGCACCACGGCGACGAAGCCATTCGCCTCGCGAAAGAATCGCAGCCCGTCGCGGTGACGCTCGACCTCGTCCTGCCAGGCGTCGATGGATGGGAAGTGTTGAAGCGACTGAAGGCTGATGACGCGACCTGCGCGTTGCCGGTCGTCATCATCTCCATGATCGAGAATCGCGACCTCGGCATCGCCCTCGGCGCCGACGACTACTTCGTCAAACCCGTCGATCGCGAACGCTTCCTCTCGCGACTGCGCGAGCTCGCGCGCGGCGAGCCTGGCACGAAGCACTTGCTGATCATCGATGACGACCCTGCCGTGCACGCGCTGCTCGACGAAGATCTCTCCGGACTCGGCTTCGACATCGCGCGTGCGTTCTCCGGTGTCGAAGGTTTGCAGAAAGCGGAAGAGCGGCTGCCCGACGTTGTGATCCTCGACCTGATGATGCCGGGCATGAGCGGGATGGAAGTCGCGGGCGCGTTGAAGCAGAACGTGCGCACCGCGAACATCCCGATCGTCGTCCTCACGTCGAAAGAGATCACGAATGAAGACCGCCTGCAGTTGCACGATCACGTCGCGACGCTCGTGCCGAAGGGCAACTCCGCACGCGAGCAACTCGTGCGCGAGATCCGCCGCGTGACCGCTGCACCGCTCTAACGTTCGACCGCTTCGAAGTGCGTGAGCACCGCGCGCACCGCGTTCGCGATATCCGCGTCGACCGTCTTGTCGTCGCTCGACTTCGCGGACTTCGTGAAGATCGCGATCGCGATGTGATGCTTGCCGTCGGGCGAGATCAGGATGCCGACGTCGTTCGACGTGCCGGGCATCGAGCCGGTCTTGTGCGCGATCGTCCAGCCTTGCGGCACCGCTGCGCGCAGCTTGCGCGGTCCCGTCGGACTGTCGGCCATGTGCTTGAAGAGGAGATCGTGACTCGCGGGCTTGAGGCCGTCGCGCTTGTTCCAGAACGCGAGCAGCAACTCGACCATCGCGTCCGGCGTCGACGTGTCGCGCGGGTCGGTCGCGTACGTCTCGCGACCGCGTTCTTTGCGCAGATCGTTCGACATCCCGCGTTCCGAGCGATCGATCCGCACGTTCTTCACATTCATCGCGAGCATGCGCTTCGTCACGGCGGCGGGACCGCCGATCATCTTCAGCAGCGTGTCACACGCCGTGTTGTCGCTGTGCACCACCATCGCTTCGATCAATTCGCCGACCGTGTGCGTGATCGCCTTGCCGTTGGCGGCGTCGCGCAGTGGACTGTGACCGGGGCCGAAGTCCTTCGGCTCGATCGTCACCTTCTGCGACATCGCGAGCTTGCCTTCGTCGACTTGATGCAGCGCCTCGATCGCGATTGGAAACTTGTAGACGCTGCCCATCGGAAAGCGCTCGGCGCCGCGCACGCTGATGCGCTGGCCGGTCTCGAGATGGATCGCGGTGACGCCGAGTGTGGCGTCGGACTTTTGCGGCGGCAGAGTGAGTGCGGCGGCGAGGATCAGCGTCAGCATGCGCGGAAGAGTAGACACGGAATGTGGCGATGACGAGGAAATGCCGTGTCATCCCGTGCGCAAGCACGGGATGACACTATGGCGCTTTGAACTTGCGATCGTAGCCCGTCATCTCGACGTACGCGTCACCCTGCACGGGTGTCCCGCCGAATGATCCGGTGACGTCGCACGCGCCTTCCCAGTACGTGATGTTCGTCGAGCCGTGCGTGACCAGCTCCTGCGCGTTCATCAGCGGACGCAGCGTCACGCGGACGTTGAACGACGGCAGCTCGACGCGCCAGCCCATCGGATACGTCGCGCCGCTCTTCGGCGATTTCCAGCGCGCGAGCGGCGTGATCTTCATCTGGTCGCGACGAATGTGAATCACGCGCCCGTCGCTTGCGATCAACGATCCCGACGACGTCACGTCCGGCGTTCCGTCGGTGCGGCGAATCACGTACAGCATGATCTCCGAGTCGTTGTCGAGCTGGATCGAGTACCAGTCCCAGCCCTGCTGATTCTCGCGAAGCACCGAGCTGCCGAACTCGTGATCCATCCACGCCTGGCCGCTGCCGCGCTGTCCGTTGATCGTGCCCGTCGCGTCGAGGCTCGTCATCGAGTAGTAGTGCGACGCGTATCCCGCGACCGGCGCCTTCACGCTGACGCCGTTCTCGCCGTGCACCGCGGGCGGCTTGTTCGTGCGTAGCGTGAGATCGAGCGAGTCTTTCCCTTCTTTCGCGATGATCCGCCACGAGCCGTCGGGATTCGTCATCGCGCGCCAGCCTTCATTGAACACGTCGAGCCGGCCGATGGCCGCGTCCGCCGTGTACGGCGACGCGCGATTGAGCTTCTCGTAAGACCGAAAATCCTTCGCCTGTACGTCCGTGATCGCGAAGTGCGCAGGCATCAGGTTCTGCAGATCCCAGTTCGATTCTTTCGGCGACGGCTCCGTCAACGCGACGCGGAAGAACGTGAGCTCGAATCCGTAGCGCCGGCCTTTCTCGGATGTGAAGTGGCCGGTGTAGTACCACCATTCGGTTTTGTATTCGGGGTGCGATCCGTGATCGCGCGGGAAGACGAATTCGTAGCCGGGCGTCGCGAAACGAAACGCCATCAGAATGAACGCGAGTGTCGCAGCCCGGTGCATCTCCCTATAATGTCAGGTCCCATGGCCGAACAGCCCGTCGGCGCCCGCGCACGATTCAGAACGCTCGCTGCAGAAGCGAGCATCGCGATCGAAGCGGACGACCTGCTCCTCCTTGCGCGGCGCTACTCCGATCAGGGGATGTACGACGAGTCGATCCATCTCTACGAGATGGCCGAGAAGCTCAAGCCCGGCTCGGTGTCGCTGCGCATCAACCTCGCGCGCGTCCGCGACATGAAGAAGGCCGCGGAAGAGAGCCGCTACGCGAGTCTCAAAAGCGAGATCACCGGCGAGAGCGCGCGCGATGAAGTCGATTCGTCGCAGTACGTCGGACTCGCGCAGTACTACATGGCCAAAGACCAGACGTCGAAGGCCATCGAGCTGCTCGAGATCGCAAAGCTCAAAACCCCGAACAACTACCGCCCCTTCGAAATCCTCGGCCGGCTCTACTACTCGCAAGGCGAGTGGGAGCTCGCGCACGAGGAGATCAGCAAGGCGCGCAAGCTCAATCCCTTCGATCGTGGCCTCGCCGAGATCTCCGGACGCATCGAGTTCGAGCTGAAGAATTTCGACCGCTCGCTCGAAGACTTCATCGACGCCTTCCTGCTCGCGACCGACCAGAAGGGCGAGTCGACCGAGCCGGTGCGGCGCATGATCAACACGCTCAAGCGCATTCACGGCATCGAGCCGAAAGAGCTCAACGCACGCATCAAAGATCGCGTCGAGCAGTTGCAGCTCGCGACGGAACGTCTCGAGTTCCGCAAGGAAAACCTCTTCCGCCTCGACTCGCGCAACGATCTCAAAGAGATCATGCAGAAGATCACGCGCGCGGCCGAGAAGCGCGAGGATCTGATCACCGTCTCGCACGAGCTGCGCAAGCTCGACGTCTTTCATCACATGAAGGACGAGCAGATCTTCCGGCTCTCGAAGCTCGCGCGCGTCACGGCGTACAGCAGCGGCGAGTACGTGTTCCGCGAAGAAGATCGCAGCATGGATTTCTACGTGGTCAAGGAAGGCCGCATCGAGATCCGCAAGGAAACGCCGTTCGGTCCGCAGATCCTGGGCACGCTCGAAGGCGACACGATCTTCGGCGAGATGAACTTCATCGACCGCACGCATCGCTCCAGCGACGCGCTCGCGATCTCCGACGCCTCCGCGTGCTACAGCTTCTCGTTCAGCGCGCTCGATCAGTTGATGGACGAGGACAAGGAGCTCGCGGTCGGATTGCACTGGGCGTTCTGGCGCTCGCTGACGGTCAAAGTCCGCGACGCGAACGAGCAGCTCAAGCTCTTCTTCCAGGAAGACGCGAAGCGCGGCTCCGGCCGCAAGCGCGCGGATGGCAAGCGCGAAGTGCAGCAGGTCACGGTCAAGTCGGAAGACAAGGTCGACCTGTTCCGCGAGCGCGGCCTCTCCGCCGCTGAAATGAAACTGCTCGCGACCTTCTCGACGGAAGAGCGCTTCCGCGAAGGGTCGATGATCTTCCGCGAAGGCGAGCGCGGCGACAAGCTGTACATCGTCCTCGACGGCCGCGTGCGCATCTCGAAGTTCATCCCTGGCGTCGGCGAAGAAGCGCTCACCGTGCTCGATCGCGGCGACTTCTTCGGCGAGATGGCGCTCATCGACGACAAGCCGCGCTCCGCGGATGGCAAGGCGCATGAATCGGATGCGACCGTGCTCTCGATCGATCGCGCCACGCTCAACGAGATCCTGTCGATGGATCCGCACGCATCGCTGCAGTTCCTCAACCTGCTCTGCCGGATGATCAGCCGGCGCCTGCGCGAGATCAACGACAAGATCGTTCAGTGGAAGTACATGAGCGGCGGCTTCTGACAGCGCGCCAATGACCTTCGTCCTCGGCTTCATTTCGCTCTTCGGACTGCTCTGGCTTTTTTTCTTCGGTGTCGGTCCGCTGCTCGAACGCCTGCTCGCGCGGACGGCGCACTTCACCTCGAAGTTCCGGTATCGCGACTACCTCCCGGTGTTCGTCGTCCTCGGGATCGGCGTCGCCGGCGCGATGTCCGCGGGCGACGCGTTCATCGACATCGCGGAACGCGTGCACGAAAACTCGCCGCGCCTCATCGAGATCGATCGCACGGTGCACGAGTGGGCGCGCTACACACACACAGACGGCTCGACGCTCTTCTTCACCGCGATGACGCTCATCGGCACGCCGGTGGGTCTCGGCATTCTCGGCGCGATCGTCTGCGCGTTTCTCGTGCTGCGTAAACGCTATCGCTGGTTCGCGTACTTTGCGGGCACGACGATCGTCGGAGGTCTACTCAACCTGCAACTGAAGGCGTGGTTCGCGCGCGCCCGTCCCGAGCTTTCCGAAGCGTTGCGCAACGCGCACGGATACTCGTTTCCCAGCGGACACGCGATGGGCTCGACGATCTTCTTCGGCGCGCTCGCGTATCTCGCATTCCGCATGATTCCGCGCTGGCGCTGGCGTGCGGTCGCCCTGGCGCTCGGCTTCACGATGATCGTCGCCATCGCCGCCTCGCGCATCTACCTCGGCGTCCACTGGATCTCCGACGTCGGCGCGGGCATCGCTGCGGGCGCGATCTGGATCACGGCGACGACAGTCGCGTACGAAACGTTCCGGCGCATCCGGCTCGTGCGCTCGCTGCGCGTGAAGCGCGATCAGACGACGTCGGTCTCGCGCACTTCGCGCGGCGCGTAGAGCTCGCGCACCAGTCGTCCGATCGACATCCGATCGAGCGCGGCGCTCGTACACGAGTTGAGTCGCGAGAAGAGTCCACCGATCGCTTGACGTTCGCGATCATCCGGACCGATGTCGGGCACGAGACGCATCATCCCTTCCATGCGCGCGATGATCTCCTCGACCGAGATGCGATCGGGATCGCAAGCGGGGACGAATCCGATCCACTCGCCGCCCGTCTGCGCGACCAGCTTGCCGTCTTCGAGCTTGCGCATCACGCGCGTCATCTGCGAGTCGGTGACGCCGAACTGTTCGGCGAGTCGATACGCGGACGGTGGCTGCTCGCGGCGGTCGAAGCGTCGCGAGACTTCGAGCAGGCCGCGCAAAGCGAAGTAAAGATCGAACTGCGGCTGATCTTCGACCTGTTGCTCGGTCGCGCGCAGAACGCCGTAGAGGTTTTGCCAGACGTAACTGATCTGGACGCCGAGGAGAATGACCAGCCACATGACTTCGATGGAGATCAGGAAGATCAGGGCGAGTCCAACGGCGCCGTAGATGAAGTTGAAGCGACCGCTGACGAGATGGGCGGCGTAAATGCCGAACAAGTAGCGGACGAGTGAAAACAACCCCGTCGTGACCACGGCGCCGATCATCGCGGCCGGCAAGCGCACGCGCGCGGACGGCACGAGCCAGAACAGCATCGTGAATCCGATGAACAGCACGATCACCGGCACGATCACGAAGATGAGATTCCCTTCGAGCAGCACGCGCAGATAGCGATTGCGCTCGAGCATGCTCGTCGTCGTGAAGGACAGCGTCATCAACAGCGGTCCCCAGAAGAAGAGCATCGTGAAGGCGATGATCTTCTGGCGATACCCGCGCACGCTGCGCACCTTCCAGATCTGATTGATCGCGCCCTCGACCGCGAGGAAGAGCCGGAACGCGACGAACATGAACGCGATCGCGCCGAACATCGATGCCGTCGCGGCGTTTTCCGTGAATCGCGCGACGTGATACGTGATCTGCGGGGAGCGATACGGCATCACCGCGTTGAGCATCACGTCGATCTGCGCGTAGAAGCCGGGGAAGAGCGTCGTGAAGTAGCGCTTCACGTACGTCGTGAATGCGACGAGCAGCGGGATCAGCGACAGCAGTGTCGTGTACGCGAGCGACGCTGCACGCGACGTCCCTTCGTTCGTCCAGAACTCGCGGATGATCTCGCGCAGGAACAGCGCAATCTCGACGATCGTCGCGCGGGCGCGTTTCTGGCCGAATCCGTGGCGCCGGTAAACGAGCACAGCCGGATCGGTCAGCCACGACCACGTCGTGTCCTTGGCGCGAATGAGTTTCCCCACCCAGCGCGACCGCCAGTTCGGCGGACGTTCGATCGGCCCCTCGGTCATCCGGGAGAAGGATAAGGCAATGGCTGCGCCTGCGCGCGCGCCGCGGCGCGGCGCACAGGGCCGAGGGCTGAGGGCCGAGGGCTGAGGGGAGCCGTCGCGATGGGTGCGGTCGTCGCTTGTCGCGTCATGCGATGAAGCAGTAATTCGCGACGACCTCCCTCGGCCCTCGGCCCTCGGCCCTCGGCCCTAACCCTGCATAATGCAGAGCGTGCCATCAGAAAAGATTCACATCCCTGACGTCGTCGACCCGGACGAGAAGCTTCCGCAGGATCTCGTTGCGCTGCGGCGCTTCGCGTACTGGATGGACGAGGCGTTCGTGCTTCCGGGCACGAACATCAAGGTCGGACTCGATGCGCTGATCGGGCTCATCCCCGGTGTCGGCGACATCATCGGCGCGGTGATGTCGACGTGGATCATCATCGGCGCGATGCGCCATCGCGTGCGCGGGCTCGTGATCGCGCGGATGATCGGCAACATTGTCATCGACATGGTCTTCGGCGCGGTGCCGGTCGCGGGTGACGTGTTCGACTTTCTCTACGAAGAGAACGTCAAGAACATGCGCCTGCTCGAGAAGCATCGCGACCGTCGCAGGCCGCCGCGGTCATTCGCGGCCATCGCGTTCTTCGCGATCCTGCTGGTTCTTTTCGTGTTCCTCCTCGCGATCGGAATCGTCGCGGCACTGCTCGCGCTGATGTTCTGGCTGATCGGACAGCGCTCGTGGTTCTGAGCCTCTTCCGGCGACGCAGGTCGCCGCGTTATCCGGGACGTCCGCCGCTGCCGATGGTGCGGCGTCGCATCCCGATGCGCTATCACATGCGCCATCAGTTCGGCGTGCGCGACATGGCGTTCGTGCAGACGATGTACGCGCTCACCGGCTCGCCGCTCGCCGAGCACAATCACGTGCAGATTCTCAAGAACGGCGTGCGCATCTTCCCGTCGATGCTCGCGGCCATTCGCGGCGCGAAGAAAACGATCAACCTCGAGTTCTACATTTACTGGGACGGCGAGATCGGCCGCGAATTTGCGCAGGCGCTCGCGGAGCGTGCACGCGCCGGTGTGAAAGTGAACGTCATCCTCGACGCCGTCGGCTCCGCGCCGATGTCGCAGGACCTCATCGACTTTCTGCATCGCAACGGCGTGGCCATGGAGTGGTATCACCCGCTGCGCTGGTACACGCTCTCGCGCGTCAATCACCGCACGCATCGCAAGCTGCTCATCGTCGACGGCGAGATCGGATTCGCGGGCGGCGTCGGTATCGCCGATGACTGGCTCGGCGACGCCGATCGTCGCGATCACTGGCGCGAGACGGTCGTGCGCGTCGAAGGTCCGGTCGTCACGCAGATGCAGTTCGCATTCGTCGACAACTGGGTGAAGAGCCGCGGCGATCTGCTCACGGGACTCGACTACTTTCCGAAGGTCAGCCCGCGCGGCGATCAACTCGTGCAGGTGATGAAATCGTCGCCGTCGGAAGGTTCATCCGCGGCGAAGCTGCTCTACGTCGTCTCGATCGTCAGCGCGACGAAGTCGATCTACATCAACAGCGCGTACTTTGTCCCCGATCGCGACACGACGCGCGCGCTCGAAGCGGCCGTGCGCCGCGGCGTCGACGTGCGCGTGATCGTCCCCGGCGAGTTCACGGACGTGCCGATCGTCCGTCATGCGAGCCGTTTCTACTACGGCAGCATGCTCCGTCGCGGCGTGCGCATCTTCGAGTACCAGCCGACGATGATGCACGCGAAGACGATGGTCGTCGACGGGATCTGGACGACGGTCGGCTCGTCGAATTTCGACGATCGCTCGTTCCGTCTCAACGACGAAGTGAACGTGAACATCTACGACGAGAACATCGCCGCGCAGATGGAGCAGATGTTCTTCGAAGACCTCGCGCGCAGCGAAGAGATCTCCCGCAAACGCTGGCTCAAGCGTCCGTGGCTGGAGCGCGTGAAGGAACGCGTCGCGGGTTGGTTGAAGCCGCAGCTATAACGACGCGACGAGCTTCTGCGCCTTCGGCAACAGCGCTGCACCCAGCGCGACCTTCACGATGTCCGCGACGACGAACGGCGCGACGCCGCTGACGAATGCCGTGCGCGCGTCGGTGAGGATCGCGAACCAGGACCAGCCGCCGAGGTAGATGACCGCGAGGGAGAGGAGCATGCCGGTGATGGCGCGGAGGATCGAATTGCCCCAGCCGCGCTCGGAGATGAAGCCCGCGACCCACGCCGCGAACGGATACGACAGCAGATAGCCGCCGGTGAATCCGGCGAGCCAGATCGCGCCGCCGTGACCTTCCGCGAAGACCGGCAGGCCGCTCGCGCCTTCGAGCAGGTAAAGCGCCGCTGCGGCTGCGCCGCGCGTCGAGCCGAGGGTGACACCGACGAGGATCACTGCGAGCGGCTGCAGCGTCAGCGGGACCGGAGTGAACGGCAGCGGGATCGCGATCTGCGCCGCAATCGCGATCAGCATGCTGGCGCCGACCACGAGCAGCATGTCAGCCGCCACGCGTCCGCGAACCAGACGCTCCAGCACGATCGCAGGGATGGATGTCGCTCTCTCGTTCATTCCGTGTTCTCCTCGGTTTTGTTACCGACGCGAAGGATACTCATTGAAGTTGGTGGTGTCTAACCGCAAAAGGCACGAAGAATGCGAGACAGGCTGAGCATGATGAAGAAGGCGAGTCCCGGAATCCTCCTGGTGATCGCGCTGGCGATTGTGTTGACGGCACCCGGATGTCAGAAGGCGGAGCCGCTCACGGCGGCGAAAGCGGACGAGATCGTCCGCGGCGGATCGTTCAAGACCGAGCCGGTGTACGCGGAAGTCCCGCAGAAAGTCTGGTGGACGCCGAAGTCCCCGAAGGACGCGTACGACGAGAAGGCGCTGCGCACGCTGCGCAATCTCGAGCGTGCCGGCCTCATCACCGTGACGGAGTCCGACGTCACCGCAGACTCGGCGACGTACGTCGCGAAGGTCACGAAGAAGGGCTTCCCGGTTCTCGGCACCGCGCCGAGTTATCGCGGCCCCGTCTATCGCGGCCTGATCTGCCAGAAGCGCTACGACGGCCTGAAGAACTTTGTGCGCCATCCGCACGAACCGACGGTCGGACACGGCGAGCTCGCGTGGCATTACGAGAATCCGACGTGGCTCTACGAGCTCTTCGAGACGAAGATCGAC
The DNA here is from genome assembly GCA_036383875.1 of Thermoanaerobaculia bacterium. Classification (GTDB taxonomy): domain Bacteria; phylum Acidobacteriota; class Thermoanaerobaculia; order Gp7-AA8; family Gp7-AA8; genus QHVT01. The sequence goes on along the minus strand of DASVNL010000809.1, from coordinate 102 downwards.
AAGCCGCTCAACAAGCCGTACGCGTCGCACATCTCGTTCTGGTACGAGAAGCACGACTGGAAATTCGCGGTGAATGTGAAGAAGGCTGCTTCGTAGTTCACC
>DASVNL010000808.1:0-9890 GCA_036383875.1 Thermoanaerobaculia bacterium | reverse complement strand
ACTGCATCTTCGAGCTCGCGGTCGTACTCGGCCGAGTGGACCTTGGCGATGATGCGGCTCGTTTCGGGATATGCAGCCGCGTCCGCAATGAGCGACTCGCTTTGACCCGCACGTCGTACGCCCTCGACCGCGGCGTCCATGCGCGAGGGGCGTTCGGGATGATCGAAGCCGGTGTTGTGCCGGTGAAAAACTGGGTTCGTGTAAATCTTCAACATCAGGAGATCGCGACTATGATGCCGTCCGCGTGAAGCGCATCCTACAACTCGCGGGCGTCGTCGCCCTCACGGTTTTCTTTCTCTGGCTGTTCCTGCGAAACGCGAACCTGAGTCAAGTTGGAGCGATTCTCCGGCGGGCTTCGATCGGCTGGGTGTTGATCGGCTTCGTCGTGAATTTCACCGCGCTGCTGCTGCGCACGACGCGCTGGCGCATCATTCTCGATCCCGACAATCCGCCGCCGTTCTTCGCGACGTTGTTCGCAAACACGGTCGGCTACATGTTGTCGATCGTGCTGCCGATCCGCGCCGCAGACGTCGCACGTCCGGCCCTCCTCGCCCGCCGCACCAATCACCGTTTCTCCGGCGCCCTCGGCACAGTCCTCACCGAACGCGTCCTCGACCTCGCGAGCATCCTCTCGATGTTCGTCATCTTCGCGGTGTTGCGCTGGAACGAGTTTTCCCACGACCCGTCCGTCGCGAAGTGGTTCTACATCGTGCGCGCCGGCGCGATCGCATCGGGCCTGATCCTCGTTGCGCTCATCGGCTTCATCATCGGCCTCTATTTCTTTCGCGATCGCGTGCGACGTCTGCACGAATGGCTCGGCCGCTTCGTGCCGAAGCGCTTTCGCGAATCGTGGATGCACTTTTTTGATTCGTTCACCGAGACGCTGGCCATTGCCCACAATCGCGCGGCATTGCTGAAAGTCGTGTTGTGCACGATCGGCGTCTGGACGTGCCTCACCTCGCAGTTCTGGTTCGCGACGAAGGCGATCGATCACGCGCTGCCGTTCGACTCGAGTTTCTTCGTCACCGGCGTGACCACAGTCGGTCTGGCCATCCCGACGCCGGGCGGCATCGGCGGCTTTCACAAAGCCTGTCAGCTCGTCCTCACGCGCTTCTATGCGTTCGACGTCGATTCGTCCGTCGCCGTCGCGGTGCTCTTTCATTTGATCGGAACGCTGCCGGTGCTCTGTTTCGGATTGTTTCTCTTCGCGACGAACGGTTTGAGCATCAAAGAGCTGAAGGGCGAGCCGAAGGATTGAGCTGCGACTTTTGGCCGACCTCTGGCCGTCAGCAAACGTGATATACCGCCGCGATCATGCGCTGCCCGTTCTGCGCAAATCTCGAGGATCGCGTCGTGGACTCGCGCGAGAGCCGGGAAGGTGATGTCATCCGCCGCCGCCGCGAGTGCGCGCGCTGCGAGCGCCGATTCACCAGCTACGAGAAGATCGAGCTTCCGACGTTTCAAGTCGTGAAGCGCGATCAACGCCGCGAGCCGTACGACCGTACGAAGTTGATGCGTGGCCTGCAGATCGCGACGCGCAAGCGGCCGGTGCCGCAGGACGAACTGGAACGTTTGGCCGACACGATCGAGTCGGTGATGGCTGACACGTCGGAGCGTGAAATCTCGTCACAGGCGCTCGGAACGATGGTGATGGAACGTCTGCGCGACCTCGATCCGGTTGCTTATGTCCGATTTGCCAGCGTCTATCGGCGGTTCGAAGACGTCGATGCATTTGTGAAGGAGCTTCACCGTTTGAAGTAGCAGTGAAGCGGGAACAGCCATTGCAGCAAGATCGCTGCCCCGCCTCCGGAGAGTGAAGAATGACTGACGCGAACGAAACCGCGAAAGAAGAAGCAATCAAGATCCCCGACGTCCTGCCGGTACTGCCGCTCAAGGACCTCGTGATCTTTCCGTTCATCATCGTCCCGCTGTCGGTTTCGCGGGAGAAGTCGATCAACGCCGTCGACCAGGCCCTCGCGGAAAACCGCGTGATCATGCTGACGGCGCAGAAGGACTTTCAAAACGAAGATCCGGGCGAGGAAGACCTCTACCGCACGGGCACCGTCGCGATCATCATGCGCATGCTGAAGCTGCCCGACGGCCGCATCCGCATTCTCGTGCAGGGGCTGTCGCGCGCACGCATCGACTACTTCATCCAGACCGCGCCGTTTTTCAAAGCGAAGATCACGCGCATCGAAGAGCCGGTGACGAAGGACAAGGGGCTCGAAGTCGAAGCGTTGATCCGCGCGGTGAAACAGAATCTCGATCGCGCCGTGTCGCTGGGCAAGAACATCTCGCCCGAGGTGATGGTCATCGCGGCGAACCTCGACGATCCGGCGCGACTCACCGATCTCGCGGCGTCGAACCTCGACCTCAAACTCGAAGAAGCGCAGGGCATTCTCGAAACGATCGACCCAGTCGAGCGACTCAAGAAGGTCAACGAGCTCCTGACGCGCGAGATCAATCTGCTCACGATGCAGCAGGAGATCTCGTCCGCGGCTCAGGGCGAGATGAACAAGTCGCAGCGCGAGTACTTCCTTCGCCAGCAGCTCAAGGCGATTCAGTCCGAGCTCGGCGAAGGCGAAGAGCTCGCGGAAGAAGTCGAGAACTACCGCAAGAAGATCGAAGAGAAGTCGATCCCGCAGGAAGCGAAAGAAGAGATCGAGAAGCAGGTCAAGCGACTCGAGCGCTCGCATCCCGACTCCGCCGAAACGTCGATCATCCGCACGTACCTCGACTGGATGACCGGCCTGCCGTGGGGCGTGATGTCCGCGGACAATCACGACCTCGCCCGCGCGCGTCAGATCCTCGACGAAGACCACTACGGTCTCGAAAAGATCAAAGAACGCATCCTCGAATATCTCGCCGTGCGCAAGCTGCGCGGCCAGAAGATGAAAGGCCCGATCCTCTGCTTCGTCGGACCTCCCGGCGTCGGCAAGACGTCGCTCGGTCGCTCCGTTGCCCGCGCGCTCGATCGCAAGTTCGTCCGCATCTCACTGGGCGGCGTGCGCGATGAAGCGGAAATCCGCGGACATCGCCGCACGTACGTCGGCGCGTTGCCGGGCCGCATCATCCAGGGCATCAATCAGGCGCAGACCGGCAACCCGGTCTTCATGCTCGACGAAGTCGACAAGATCGGCGCCGACTATCGCGGCGATCCGTCGTCCGCGCTGCTGGAAGTGCTCGACCCCGAACAGAACTTCTCGTTCCGCGATCACTACCTCGGCGTCGCGTACGACCTCTCCAACGTGATGTTCATCGTCACGGCGAACGTGCTCGACACGATTCAGCCGGCGTTCCTCGACCGCATGGAAGTCATCCGCCTCTCCGGCTACACGGACGAGGAGAAGCTGACCATCGCGAAGCAGCACATCATCCCGAAGCAGATGGAAGAGAACGGCATCAGCGACACGCCCGTCGTCTGGACCGACTCCGGGATCATGCGCATCATCACGGGCTACACGAAGGAAGCCGGCCTGCGCAATCTCGAGCGCGAGATCGGCACGATCTGCCGCAAGATCGCGGTGCAGGTCGCGGAAGGCAAGATCGCGGAGAACTACCGCATCACCGACGCGAACGTCGACAAGTACCTCGGGCCGATGAAGCATTTCGCCGAGGAGCTGCTCGAGCGCGATCAGGTTGGCGTCGCGACGGGACTGGCGTGGACCGCGGTCGGCGGCGACATCCTTTTCATCGAGGCGACGGCCGTGCGCGGCAAAGGCAAGCTCTCACTCACCGGCCAGCTCGGCGAGGTGATGAAAGAGTCGGCGCAGGCGGCACTCACGTACGCTCGCGCGCACGCCGACGAAAACGGCATCCCCGCCGATTACTTCGAGACGCACGACATTCACATTCACGTACCCGCGGGCGCGATTCCGAAGGACGGACCGTCCGCCGGCATCACGATCACGACCGCGATCATCTCGGTCCTCACCGGCCGTCCGATTCGTCGCAACGTCGCGATGACCGGCGAAGTCACCCTGCGCGGCGACGTCCTGCCGATCGGCGGAGTGAAGGAAAAGGTGCTCGCCGCACGTGCGGCGAAACTGAACACCGTCATTCTGCCGAAGCTCAACGAACGCGACCTGATCGACGTCCCCGAGCCGATCAAACGCGACATGAGCTTCCACTTCGTCGACCACGTGGAAGACGTCCTCGCCATCGCACTGCTGGAGCGTCAGGCCGCGGAACAGAAGACGACGGACCGCGCCGGTCGCGAGTCACACCCCCTCCCCGAACCCGAACCCGCGAACCACGAACACGCGGGCGTGTAAGTTTGCAACTTTCCGCCACTCCTGCTTGACGGCACTCCGTCAAGCAGGAGGCATGGCGCAATGCGAACTCTGATCGCGGCTCTTCTCATCGCAACTCCTCTCACCGCGGCGACTCCGTCGAGACTCCGCAGCGACGTCGACATCTCCAAAGCCGCGGTGTTCGTCGCCGTCACGCCGTGCCGCCTCGCCGACACGCGCAATGCGACCGGCCCGTACGGCGGTCCCGCGTTCACTGCGGCACAGACACGCACGTTCTCCGTGCCGTCCGGACCGTGCAGCGGCATCCCGATCGCGGCGGCGTACTCGATGAACTTCACGATCACGAACTACACCGCGGCTGCAGGTTCATTCATCGTCGCGTTTCCCGCCGGCACGACTCGCCCCGGCGTCTCGACGCTGAACTGGGGACCCGGCGGACCGATCGCGAACGCCGCGGTGGTTCCGGCGTCGTCGAACGGATCGATCGATGTTTACGCGGGCGCGGCGACGGACGTGATCATCGATCTCAACGGCTACTACCTCGACGCCGACGCGCCGCTGAACAGCGGCAACTCGCTCGCGCTGAACGGCAGCGTCGCGAACTCGGGCGTGATCTACGCGCTGAACACGACCACCACCAGCGGCACCTACACGACCGGCGTCCTCGGCGAAATCGAAACCACGAACCTCACCGACGGCGCAGGCGTCACGGGACTCACGCACGGCGGTCCGACGTGGGGCGTGAAAGGCATCGACACGGCGTACGGCACGAACAGTGGCGGCGTGCTTGGTGTCAGCGGTGGGACGCGCGTCGGCGCCGGCCTGTCATTCAACGCGGCCGGTGTGCGGGGCGAGTCCGTGAACGGCTTCGGCGTTCTCGGCAACACGCAGAACGCCGCGGGCGTCGGCGGCTGCTACCTCGACAGCGGCGGCAACATCACGATGAGCGGCTATCTCGCGAACGGCACATACGCCGTGTACGCCGCCGGGAACTTCGCCGCGACCGGCACGAAGTCGTTCGTCGACCCGCATCCGACCGATCCGTCGAAAGTGATTCGCTTCGTTGCGCTCGAAGGCCCCGAGGCTGGGACGTACTTTCGAGGACGCGGTCGCATTCAGCGCGGACGCGCGGTGATCGAAGTGCCGGACGCGTTTCGCATGACGTCGGAGGAAGACGGGATGACCGTGCACCTCACGACGATCGGCGGACTCGCGCTCATCGGCGTCGCACGACAGTCGCTCGATCGGATCGAAGTCGAGGCGTCGAAGGATGTCGAGTTCTCGTACATCGTCTACGGCGTCCGCCGCGGCTATCGCGACTTTGAGCCAATCGCGGACGGCACGGAGTTCGCCCCAACCGACACCAACGCGCGGTTGCCGCTCTATCTCAATGAAGAGCAGAAGCGACGGTTGATCGAGAACGGGACGTACAACGAAGACGGCAGCGTAAATATGAACACGGCTGCGCGTCTCGGTTGGACTCTCCGGTCAACCCTGAGCGCAGCCGAAGGGTCAGTGGACCCTCCGCGATGACGACGAGATGAAGCACCTCTGTGGTTCGGTCTCGCGTGGGCTCCAGTGACCCTTCGACTTCGCTCAGGGTGAACTGCGATTACTCCCAGTCGGTGTGCACGAACGGCGCGTCCGCGCCTTTGTCGTTGCGCTGGTAGGTGTGCGCGCCGAAGAAGTCGCGTTGCGCTTGCGTGAGATTCTGCGGGAGGTTCGCGGTGCGATAGCTGTCGAAGTACGCGAGCGATCCGCTGAACGCGGGGACGGCAATACCGTGTCCCTGCGCGTACGTCACGCAGCGGCGCCACGGCTCGCTGACGTTGGTGATGTCGCTGCGGAACGAGTCGTCGATCAGCAGATTCGGGAGCGCGGGGTTGCGTTTGAACGCGCGCATGATCGAGTCGAGGAACTTCGCGCGGATGATGCAGCCGGCTTTCCAGATGCGCGCGATCTCCCGCAGGTCGAGGTTCCAGTTGTACTCGCGCGCGCCGGCCTGCATCAGCGCGAAGCCCTGCGCGTACGAACAGATCTTCGCGGCGTACAGCGCGTCGTGCACGTCGCGGATGAATTCTTTGCGATAGCGAATCGTCTGCAGCGCGGGCGCGGTGTAGAGACTCGATGCGACGACGCGCTCGTCTTTCATCGACGAGAGCACGCGCGCATCGATTGCGGCGGCGATCGTCGGGATCGGGACGCCGAGGTCGAGCGCGACTTGCGCGGTCCACTTGCCGGTGCCCTTCTGCCCGGCTTTGTCGAGAATGCGATCGACGAGGGGCGCGTCCGTTTCGGCGTCGCGCACGCGAAAGATCTTCGCGGTGATCTCGATGAGGAACGACTGCAGCGGGCCGCTGTTCCATTCGTCGAAGATGCCGGCCAGCTCGTCCGCCGAACAATTCAGGCCGCGCCGCAACAGGTCGTACGCCTCGGCGATGAGCTGCATGTCGCCGTACTCGATCCCGTTGTGCACCATCTTCACGAAGTGCCCCGCGCCGTCCGTGCCGCAGTACGTCACGCACGCGCCCGAGTCGCTGCGTGCGGCGATCGCTTCAAACACGTCTTTGATCGCGGCCCACGACTCCGGCGTGCCGCCCGGCATGAGTGAAGGTCCGCGACGCGCGCCTTCTTCGCCGCCCGACACGCCCGATCCGACGAAGTGCAGGTCGTGTTCGAGCAGCCGCTTCGCGCGCGTCTGCGTTTCCTTGAACCACGAGTTGCCGCCGTCGATGACGACGTCGCCCGGCTCGAGCAACGGAATGAGCTTGTCGAGCATCTCGTCGACAGGCGCGCCAGCCTTGATCATCAGCATGATGCGGCGCGGTCGCGCGAGCTCGCCGACGAGCGCTTCGAGCGTCGGCGTGTACGTGAGTTTCTTGCCGGGATTCTCGGCGATGAAACGCTTCGCGGTTTCGGCCTCGCGATTCCAGACCGCGACGGAGAAGCCGTGGTCTTCGATGTTGAGCGCGAGGTTCGAGCCCATCACACCGAGCCCGATCATGCCGAAGTGCGACGCGCGCGATTCGTTCATGCGCGCACCACGGCGGCTTTCACCGCGTCGCGCAGTTGGCGGAGTCCGTCTTCGACGTTCTCGCCAAGGTCGACGCTCACGGCGCGGCGGTTGCGGGAGGCGAGCGATTCGAGATCGCCGATCGCCTGCGCACGCACGAGCGCACCGAAGCCGAATGCTTCGTCCGGAATCGCGACGTCGCGATTCGGTCCGCCGGTGAGTTGCAGGAACACGCCGTTGTCGCCGCCGCCTTTGTGAAGCTGTCCCGTCGAATGCAGGAAGCGGGGCCCGTAGCCGCTCGTCGTCGCGACGTGCAACTGCCGCGCGATCAACTCGCGAATCTCGGACAGCAACTGATCGCGATCGATCGTCTCGGCGAAGTACTGCGTCAACGCGACGTAGTCCCCGGCCTTCACGCGCGACAACAGCGATGCGATCGCGTCGCCATCAGCGACATCGATGCGCGGCGCGCCCGTCGACTGCGGCGTCATCGTGCCCTTCTCCGTGAACTCTGCGAGCAGGCGCTTCGTGTTGTCCTTCGACTCCTGCACGTTCGGCTGATCGAATGAATCGACGCCGAGGATGGCGCCGGCGATTGCGGTGGCGAACTCCCAAACGAAGAACGTTTCGCCGAGGTCGAGCGCGTCGTCGAGGACGATGTCGATGACGGGATGTCCGGCGGCGGTGAGCTCGCGCAGACGTTCGAGCGTTTCATCGCTGCCGCGCAGTCTCACCGCGACGAACACGCGATCGTTGCCGTACGACGCGACGTCGAGCTGCGGCTCGCCCGCGATCGGCACGATGCCTTTGCCTTCTTTGCCGGTGCTCTCCGCGATGAGTTGCTCGACCCACAGGCCGAGCTTGTCGAGCGGGCGCGGCGTGATGAGCGTCAGCTTGTCGCGACCTTGCGCGGCAAGCGCGCCGATCGCAGCGCCGAGCATCGCGGGGACGTTCTTCTTCACGTTCGGAATCGACGCGACGTGCGTCGCGTGCCACGCGCGCGAGAGCAACTCCTCGATGTCGACGCCGGTCAGCGCCATCGGCACGAGTCCGAAGAGCGAGAGCGCGGAGTAGCGGCCGCCGATGTCGGCGGGATTCACGAAGATCCGCACGAAGCCGTCGCGCTGCGCGTCTTTGACGAGCTGCGTATCGGGATCGGTGACGGCGATGAAGTTCTGTCCCGCCTTCTCGCCTTTCACGGCTTTCACGCGATCGTAGAAGTAGCGATGGAACATCATCGGCTCGGTGGTGGTGCCGGATTTCGACGCGACGATGAACAGCGTCTTCGCCACATCGATCTGCGACTCCAGCATCGACACCGCCTCGGGCACTGTCGAATCGAGCACGAGCAGCTCAGGGTAACCATCGCGCTTGCCGAACAGACGGCGCACGACTTCGGAGCAGAGACTCGAGCCGCCCATGCCGAGGACGACGACGTGGTCGAAGCCGTGTCGCAACGCGTCCGTCATCCCGACGAGCGCTTTCGCGTTGTGGTGCATCGCCTCGACGACGGTCAGCCAGCCGAGGGCGTTCGCGATGATCTTCTTGTGTGCGTCGTCGTTCTTCCAGAGCGTCGCGTCCTTCGACCAGATGCGCGACACGGCTTTGTCTTTGTCGAGTCGCGCGATCGTGTCGTCGATCTGGATGTTGTGGAACGACACGCGATCGGGCAGCGCGCGCACGACGAGATCGCGACGCGCCTCGATGGTCATCATCAACTGTTCGAATGAGTCGTTGAACGACTTCACGCCCTCGGCGGTGAGCTTCGCGGTGATGTCGCCCAGACTGAAGCCCTTCGCCTCGAACGTGTCGAGCACGCGGCGCGCGTCATCGAGATTCTCTTCGAGCGTCAGCTCGACTTTGCCGTGATCCCGGAACGCGTCGTACGTCGCGGGCGGCACGGTGTTGACGGTGTCGGGTCCGATCAGCGATTCGACGTAGAGCACGTCGCTGTACTGCGGATTCTTCGTGCCCGTCGACGCCCACAGCGGACGCTGCACGCGCGCGCCCTTGTCGCGCAGTTTCATGAAGCGCTCGGACGTGAAGACTTTCTTGAACAGCGCGTATGCCATCTTCGCGTTCGCGATCGCGACTTTGCCTTTGAGCTCCGCGAGCGATGGATCGTCTTTGATCTTCGCGTCGAGTTGCTTATCCGCTTGCGCGTCGATGCGGCTCACGAAGAAGCTCGCGACTGACGCGATGTGACCGATCGGCAGTCCCTGCGCCGCGCGTTGCTCGAGGCCGCGCAGATAGGCTTCGATGACTTGCGCGTAGACCTCGTTCGAGAAGATCAGCGTGACGTTGACGTTGATGCCCGTCGCGATGGTCTCCTCGATCGCCGGGATGCCTTCCGGCGTCGCGGGGATCTTGATCATCACGTTCGGCTTGCCGAGCCGCGTGAAGAGTCGCTTCGCTTCGGAGCTCGTCTGCGCGGTGTCGCTCGCGAGGAGCGGCGAGACTTCGAGGCTGACGTAGCCGTCCTCGCCGTTCGTCTTCTCGAACACCGGCGCGAAGACGTCCGCGGCGTTGCTGATGTCTTCGATCACGAGCTCGTCGTAGATCTCATCGCGCGACTTCCCCTGCGACGCGAGCATGCGCAGTTGCGCGTCGTAGTCCTCGCTGCC
>DASVNL010000807.1:0-9520 GCA_036383875.1 Thermoanaerobaculia bacterium | reverse complement strand
TAGTCAGTGAGCTGAATGCAGACCATTACGATTGCCACCTCTGTTCACGGACGTTTCCTGCACGTCGACCGCGGCGACGAGCGGCTGGTCATCGGCTTCCACGGCTACGGCGAGGCGGCCTCCACGCATCTCGCCGAGTTGGAGAAGCTGCCGGGCATCGAGCGCTGGTCGCTGATCGCGGTGCAGGCGCTTCATCCTTTTTATGTGCGCTCGACAGGAGAGGTGGTCGCGAGCTGGATGACCAGCCTCGACCGGGAGCACGCGATCGCCGACAACCTCGCGTATGTCGAGAAGGTCCTGGCCTCGGTGTCGCGACCGCGCACGCTCGTGTTCGCTGGCTTCTCGCAGGGCGCGGCGATGGCGGCTCGCGCCGCGGCGCATATCGGACAGCCAGCCGGCCTCATGATTCTGGGCGGCGACATCCCACCGGAAATCAAAGCCGACGCGACCTTGCGGCTCCCGCCGACGCTCATCGGACGAGGCGAGCGCGACGAGTGGTACTCAATCGAAAAGTTCAACCATGACTTGAAGTATTTGGAGTCGACGACTCGAGTCACGACGTGCAGGTTCGATGGCGGACACGAGTGGTCCGATGCGTATCGCGAGGCTGCCGGACGCTTCCTGGAGGAACTCGGATGAAACGCCTGCTGCTGCTTTGCTTCGCTGCCACGGCCGCGTTCGGCGCGGGCAGTCCGGCCACGCCGATGATCGAGATCGTGTCGGCGACCGACACCTCGGTGACGTATCGCGAGCTGCAGCCGACGCGCGTCGCGCTCGATCCCGCAGGCGGTGTGTTTCACTACAAAGGTTGCCCGCTGATCACCGCGAAGATGCAGTGGGCGTCGCCAGCCGCGGGGACGCTGCACAAACTCACACCGCACGCCGCCTGCGCGAAGAACGCCGGACCCGAGTACGCGACGAAGACCGAGAAGCGCATCCCGCGCGATCCGAATCACATCGCCGTGCTGTACCTCGGCAACAGCCTCGTCTACTACAACGAAGTCCCGGGGATCACGAGCGCGCTCGGCAAGAATGAAAAGCGCTCGCTCCGCGTCGACTCCGTGACGCGCAGCGGCGTCTCGCTGAAGCAGCTCTGGGAGACGACACCCGCGCTGAAAAAGCTTTGGCTCGAGCACTGGGACTACGTAGTCCTACAGGGCGGCGGCGGGGGAGTCGGACCGGTGAATCGCGCCGAGGAGTTCAACACGTACCTCGCGAAATTCAACGAGCAGGTGCGCAACAGCGGCGCGGAGCCGCTGTTCTACATGGTTTGGCGCCAGCGGCTGCCGAATCACAACGAGGCGTCGATCGAGAGCGCGAGGCGGCTCAAGATGCGCATCGCGCCGGTGGGCGTCGCGTGGGACGACCTCGTGAGCACGAAGCGCTTCGAACGCCTCGATCAGGACGGCGTGCATCCCGACGCGCGCGGCGCGTATCTCGTCGCGGTGACGGTCTACTCGACGATCTACAACAAGCCCGCGTTCGGCGCGCCGCACGACTTCGCGTATCTCGCAGCGTCGGGCGAGGTGTACGACGACGCACTGCGCGAGCAGACGATCAACGAGACGCAGGCGAGGTTCATCCAGGACGCCGCCTGGCGCGCAGTTCAGAAAGTGCGCTGAATCTCGTAGCGCCGCCTTCCAGGCGGCCGTTTCGCCGGCATCCTGCCGGCGGGCTGGAAGCCCGCGGTACGGCCGGCAAGATGCCGGCGCTACGGCGCGGAACGCGCGGGCGTCCGGCGGTGTTCTCACACCGTCTGATGTCCGATCGCAGCGAGCGCCTCAAAGAACGACTCAAAGAGATCCCTGAACGGCCCGGCGTTTACCTACACAAAAACGCCGAGGATCAGGTGATTTACGTCGGCAAGGCGCGGAATCTGCGGAATCGCGTGACGTCGTACCTGGTCGGACGCGGCGCGCGCGACGCGAAGACGATGACGCTGATCAGCGAGATCGAGAGCATCGACTTCGTCACCACGAACAACGAGCTCGAGGCGATTCTCCTCGAGAACAATCTGATCAAGGCGCACCAGCCGCGCTACAACATCCTCCTTCGCGACGACAAGAGTTACCCGTACCTCAAAGTCACGTTGTCCGAGGATTACCCGCGGGTGGTGTTCACGCGCCGGATGGATCGGAAGAAGGGCGACTTGTTCTTCGGGCCGTTCTTCGCCGGCACCGCCCGCCGGATCCTGAAGCTCGTCGCGGATCAGTTCAAGCTGCGCAGTTGCGATCTCGAGATCAAGAAGGGCAAGAGCGCGCTCGCGCGTCCCTGTCTTTACTACGACATGCACCAATGCCTCGGACCGTGCGTCGTCGGTCTGACCGAAGCCGAAACGTACACCGAGATGGTCGACGACGTCGTCCTCTTCCTCGGCGGCAAGACCCGTGAGCTGCAGGATCGCCTCAGCGCGCACATGTACCGCGCGGCCGAGCAGGAAAACTTTGAAGTCGCGACCTACTACCGCGACCTCATTCGCACCGTCGAGCGCATCCAGGCCGAGCAGCAGGTCTCGTCGGCGGACGAGGACGAAGACCTCGACGTGTGGGGCCTGCACGAGTCGGGGAGCGACGTCGCGGTGCAGCTCTTCGTCATCCGCGGCGGCGGCGTCGTCGATCGACGCGAGCTGTTCTGGGAGAAGGTCGGCGACTATCAGCCCGGCTACTTTCTCTCGGAAATCCTGCAGCGCTATTACCAGGACAACCTGTTCATTCCGCCCGAGATCCTCGTGCCGTTCGAAGTCGAGGAGAAGGAGCTGCTCAACGAGTGGCTCACGCAGCAGGCCAATCGCAAGGTGCAGGTGCGCATGCCGCAGCGCGGCAAAGGCGTCGATCGCATCGAGCTCGCGACGCGCAACGCGGTGCTGTCGCACGAGTCGCGGTTCCGCAAATCGCAGCAGGACCGGATGCAGATCGCTGCACAAAGACTTGGGCAGATCCTCAGCGAGGCGACGGGCTACGCGTATCGCGAGATCCAGAAGGTCGAGTCCTTCGACATCTCGAACATCCAGGGCACCGACTCCGTCGCCGGGATGGTCGTGCTGGATCGCGGGAAGCTGGACAAGAACCAGTACCGGATCTTCAACATCAAGACGGTGATCGGCGCGGACGACTTCCGCTCGATGGCCGAGGCGGTGGACCGGCGGTATCGGCGCGTGTTGGAAGAGGGGAAGGCTCTGCCGGATCTGATCCTCATCGACGGCGGTCGCGGTCAGCTCAACGCGGCGCTCGCGGCGTTGAACAAACTCGGGATCGAGGAAGTACTGATCGCGGGACTGGCGAAGCGCGAGGAAGAGATCTACGTTCCCGATCGCGAGGAAACCATCCGCCTCGATCGCCACGATCCCGCGCTGCAACTGCTGCAGATGGTCCGCGACGAGACGCATCGCTTCGCGGTGTCGTCGCATCGGCGGCGTCGGAGCAAGCGGACGTTGCACAGCGAGCTCGATGATCTGCCGGGCATCGGCGAGAAGCGGAAGCGCTTGTTGTTCGAGCGATTCGGCAGCGTTTCGGCGATCAAGCAGGCGAGCGCGCAGGACCTCGTGAACGTGCTGGGGCGGAAAGTCGGGCAATCTCTTTGGGATGAGTTGCATGCGTAGCATTTCCTAACCGACAACTGCACACAAATCAGTGCGATAATCCGCGCGGTCCACGGGACGTAGCACGAAAGGGCGGGGGGCGTTTCCATGCTCGAAGGCGAAATCAGCGAAATCAACCTGATCGAGAGACTGGTCGAGCTCTGGCGAGAGCAGTTCACCGGGGCGATTCGCTTCGAGAACGACGGCATCATCAAGATCGTTTACTTCAAGTCGGGCGACGTGCTCTCCGCGAGCACGAACGATCGCTCGGACAGCATCGACGAGATTCTCATGCGCGCGGGCAAAGTTTCGCGCGAGCACGTGAAGCAGGCGCTCGCCAAGCGCAAAGAGAACGAAACCCTCGGCGACGCGCTGCTCAACCTCGGATTCATCACGCGCAAGGAGCTCACCTGGGCTCGGCGCGTTCAGGTCGTCGGCGTGATCCGCTCGATCGCAGCGTGGGAAGCGGGATCGTTCACGATCGTCGCGGACTACCTGCCGAAGCGCGATGAGGGAACGCTGTTCCCGCTGCCGCAGGTGCTCGTCGAGCTGATCGTCACCGATCAGGACCGCATCAAAGTCGAGCGCGCGCTCGAAGGTGGGGACGCGGTCTTCACGAAAGCCGGCGACTTCGACGCGGTGTTCCGCCGCCTCGGCTTGAATGAAGACGCGGATGCGATCGTCGCGGAAGTCGATGGCGACAAGAGCGCGTCCGAAGTCGCGACGGCGTCGGGCAAAGACACGTTCAACGTCTACAAGCTCCTGCACGCACTCGCGACGCTGCGCATCCTGACGCGTCCCGAAAAACCTCAAGAAGATTCTCAGTTTTCACTTTCGGACTTTGGCGGCGCCGGCGTTGCCGACGCGGCCGACATCTGGAGCGAACCGCCGACGCCGACGCTGCCGACGCTCGAGATGGACATCAACGTCCCGCCGGTCCCGGACGTGTCCGCGGAGCCCGAGTTTTCGTATCAGCCCGACCCTGAGCCGGCCGTTTCGACGTCGGCGTGGGACGAGCCGGAGGACGACTTCTCGACGCCTGCGTACGAGCCGACCACGATCCCCGCGGCAGCGATGCCTTCGTGGAACGCGACCCCGGCACCAGCACCGATTTCGACGCCGGTCGTCGATGCGGACGAGGAGCAGTGGGGCTTCGACGAGGCGCAGATTGAAACGGCGCAGCGTGCGACCGCAGCCGCTCCGATCCCGCCGCCTGCGCCGAGCGTCGCGAATTCCAGCCCGCATCTGCGCCGCGCGCAGCCGCCGTCGAGCAAGCGCTACGGCCTGTTGATCGCGATCTTCCTGATCGCCATCCTCGGCGCCGCGGGCTACTACGGCTGGCTGTGGTGGCAGGGCAGGCAGGACGCCGCGGCAACGCTCGCCGCAACCGACACGCAGCCCGCGACGCAAACGCAGACATCGCCGTTTCCGCCAGCTTCGACTGGCACCGTCGTCGAGGCGCCGGTCGCGACTGACACGGCCGGAACGTTGGCGACCGACACGGCCGCGACCGCGACAACTGCCACCGCGACGGCACCGCCAGTCGCCACGGCCACCACCTCGCCGATGACCATCGTCCCGCCGCCCGCGCCCGTCGCAACCGCGACGACCGCGCCCGCTCCGACGCCGACCACCACCGCCGCGGCGACGCCGCCGAATCAGGCGCTGCCGCCGGTCGTGCGTCGCAACGATTCGAAGTCGCGCTACGACGCCATGGCGCGCGACTTTGCCGCAAACGCGAGCGGCAACTTTACGGTGCAGATCCAGATCTTGTGCGAGACGTCGAACCTCGACAAAGCGATGCGCGACGGCGGAAACAACGTCTGGTTCGTTCCGCAGACGATCAGCGGCCGCCCGTGCTACCGCGTGTTCTGGGGCCGCTACGCGACGCGCGACGCCGCGCAGAGCGCGCTCGCGAACATCCCCGCGTCGCTGCGTGATCGCAACTCCGCGGTCAAAGCTGTTCCGAAGCCTTAAGCGTTCAACACTTCCGAGGCAGTCGCGCGTTGCGCGGCTGCCTTTTGTTTTTCCCGCCATGCCTTACCTGATCGACGGCAGTAACCTCCTCGGCGCGATGCGAGTCGATCGTCACGGTGAAGAATCGAAGCGCAACCTCGTGCGCCTCCTGGCGAGCTTCGCGCGCGCCA
This sequence comes from Thermoanaerobaculia bacterium, assembly GCA_036383875.1. Taxonomy (GTDB): domain Bacteria; phylum Acidobacteriota; class Thermoanaerobaculia; order Gp7-AA8; family Gp7-AA8; genus QHVT01. Next base: position 3,796 of record DASVNL010000807.1, on the reverse strand, counting down.
AACGGACGAAGGTCAGTTGCATCTTCGACGGTCCCGAACCTCCGAGTTTCGCCAAGCACCTCGGACCCGTGACCGTCGCGTTCAGCGGCTCGCGTGCGGCCGACGAAGTGATCGTCGAGCGCTGTGCGAATGGGCGAGGGTGGAGCGTCGTCACGTCGGATCGCGGACTCGCGACGCGCGTGCAGCGGCGCCAGGTCGAGATCATTTCGCCGGTGCAATTCATCCGCGACATGGAGTCGTCGGCGAGCAGCGAGACCGATGTGTCGGACGACTGGTCCGAGTACTTTTCCGATCCCAAAAACCGGCTGAAATTTTGATGTCGGCGCGCCGACATTGTTTGTAAGTGACTAAAACAGCAGTCATTTACGAAAAAGAATTTCGTGTCGGCGGGAGCTGTTAGAGTCGATCGGTGTGGAGCAGACCGGAGGATCGCGGTATCGCAAGGTATCGAGGAAAGTCCGAACTCCTACGGGCAGCAGGCTGGCTAACGGCCAGGCGCGGCGACGCGACGGAAAGTGCAACAGAAAACAAACCGCCAACGTCCTTCGGGACACGGTAAGGGTGAAACGGTGCGGTAAGAGCGCACCGCGCCACACGCGAGTGCTGGCGGCACGGCAAACCCCCTGCGGAGCAAGACCAAATAGGGACGCAATGGACTCGCCCGTGTCCGTTCGAGTGTCCGGGTAGGTTGCTTGACCGGCGCGGTAACGCGTTCGGCAGATGAATGATCTTCATCCTGACTGCGCAAGCAGAAGGGAAACAAAATTCGGCTTACAGGTCTGCTCCACGCTTTTCTGTCTTGCGAATGTGCGCTGGTGCCGGGGCCTTCGCACAGACGGTCTGGTCAGCCTCAATGCTTTTTCTTTCGCGAAGTGTGCGCTGGTGCACATCGCCTTCCGCACGCGCTTTGCTAGCATCCACCGCGAATGCTCGCGAAGCCCCGCGCCCTTCCCAGCAATGCCCACATCGCCGTTCTCGCCGCCTCCGGTCCTTCGGAGCGCGAACGCATCGTCGAAGCTGCGCGTGAGCTCGAACGTCACGGACATCGCGTCACACTCGCGCCGAACATCGATTATCGCTATCGCGGCTATCTCGCCGGATCGGACGACGAACGCGCCGAGGAGCTGAATCGTTTCTTTCGCGCGCCGGAGTTCGACGCGTTCTTCTTCGCACGCGGTGGCTACGGCGCGATGCGCATTCTCGATCGCGTCGACTGGAGTGCCATCGCCGCGAACCCGCGTCCCGTCGTCGGATTCAGCGACATCACCGCGATCCACCAGGCGATGGCGACGCAGGCGAGCGTCGGCGGGTTCCACGGCCCGATGCTCAACCTCGATTTCCACGCGCATCTGTCCGAGGAGAACGAACGCTGGTTCTGGTCGATGTTGCGCGGAGACGCGCCGATGGTGCGGTCGTTTGCGCAGTCGGATGTGCTGCAGGCAGGTGAGGCCGAGGGCGTGTTGTTTGGTGGCTGCCTCGCGCTGACCGACTCGTTGGTTGGGACGCCATACGATTTCTGGATCGACGGCGGAATCTGGTTCTGGGAGGACGTCGATGAGCCGGTGTATCGCGTTGATCGTATGTTGACCCACCTCAGGCTGTCTGGCAGAATGCGCCACATCCGAGGTGTGGTCATTGGGAGGCTGAAAGACTGCGGAAACGAGCCCGATTTGCTCGATCTTCTACGCGAGTTTTTCGGCTCCTACGCAATCCCCGTCGTGACGAATTTCCCATTCGGGCATCATGGTGACAACCTGATGATGCCCATCGGTACGACGGTCCGGCTCAGCACCAGCGCCCGCACGTTGACGATCCCCGAACCAGCGGTTCTGCGATGAGAGTGCACCAATGAAGGCCGTCTTCAAGACAACCGGCGGAGCCGGCAAGGATCCGATCAAGGACTCCACGATCGCATTCAGCACCGGCGATCGCATCTTCGCCCAGGGCGACCTTGGCACCGAGATGTTCATCATCCAGGAAGGTGAAGTGCACATCGTCAAGCACATCGCCGGCGAACAGCACGTCCTCTCGCGCCTCGAGAAAGGCGACTTCTTCGGCGAGATGGCTTTGCTCGAAGCGATGCCGCGCACTGCGGACGCGGTTGCGGTTTCCGAAGTCCGCGTCGTCGCGATCAATGGCTCGCGCTTCGACGAGATGCTCCGCAAGAATCCCGAAGTCGCGGTGCGCATCATCCGCAAATATTCGAAGCGTCTCCGCGAAGCGAACGAACTGCTCGAGCGCCTCGTCGGACGCGAAGTCGACGTCGATCATGTCGCGCTCGATGCGACCGTGATCGCGCCGTCGGTCAAAGCGACGCGGCATCGCGTCGTCGACGTCGCGACCGGCACCGCATTCTTCTTCAGCAGCGGCGACGAGACCACCATCGGCCGCGCTGATCCGGTCACGGGCATTCTCCCGGATGTGGATCTCACGCCCGTCGACACCAACCGTTCCGTGTCGCGCCGCCACGCAAAGATCCTCAAGACCGGCGACGACTATCACGTGCTCGAAGAAGTCGGCACCGTGAACGGGACGTACGTGAACGAGCAGCGCATCCCGACGGGCGTCCCAGTGACGATTCACAACGGCGACCTGTTGAAGATCGGCCTGATCGCGATGAAAGTGGTATTCGACTAGCCGGCACGACCGGCAGCGCTGACAGGCCAAGCCTCCGCCACGAGATCCGTGCATGGCGTGCTCAATGCGGTGCTATCTCTCGTAGAGTTCCTCGTCATTCGCACCAATCTCAGCGACAATCCCGATCGTGCCCGCCATCACTCCGGACACTGAGGTCACGTTCCTCAAAGGCGTCGGCCCTGGCCGCGCGGATCTCCTTCGCACCGCCGGCATCGTCACCGTTCGCGACGCGCTCTGGTTCTTCCCCTTCCGCTACGAAGACCGCCGCCAGCCCGCGCGCATCGCCGACCTCGGACGATCGCTCGACGTGCCCGTGCTGCTCCGCGGCCGCGTGACCTCGGCCGTCGCGCGCGTGTCGCCGCGCAAACGCATGGCGCTCTTCGAGGCGATGCTCGACGACGGCACCGGCTCCATCAAGTTGATCTGGTTCAACCAGCGCTTCCTCGGCGATCAGATCAAAGTCGGCGATCGGCTCGCGGTGTTCGGCGCGCCGCGCTCGACCGGCATGCGCACGCTGACGATCGAGAGTCCGGACTGGGAGAAGTTCGAAGGCGCCGAAGACGAAGAAGGCGCGATCGTCCCGATCTACTCGAAGATCGGCAACATCCCGCCGAAGGCGCTTCGCAAGATCGTCGACACCGCGCTCGAGACCTTGCCGCAGATCGAAGACCCGCTGCCCGACGACGTCCGCGCGCGACTCGATGTCATCGATCTCCAGACTGCGATTCGCACCCTGCATCGACCTGACGAGCTGACTCCGCAGTTCCTCGCGAGCCGCTCGCCGTCGCACATTCGAATGATCCTCCAGGAGTTCTTCATGTTTCAGCTTGCGCTGCGCGTCCGCCGCGCGCGCGAGGAAACGCGGAAGAAGTCGCGGCACATCGAGATCACCGATGAGCTCCGCGAGGAAGTGAAACGGATTCTCCCGTTCAGCCTGACGACTGCACAAAAACGTGTGCTCAAGGAAATCGCCGACGATCTGCGAAACGACGCGCCGATGTACCGCCTGCTGCAGGGCGATGTCGGCAGCGGGAAGACGATCGTCGCGTTGATCGCCGCGATCATCATGATCCGGAACGGCCATCAGGTCGCGCTGCTCGCGCCGACCGAGATCCTGGTCGAGCAGCACTATCAACGGATTCGTCAACTACTTGACCAT
>DASVNL010000806.1:0-7308 GCA_036383875.1 Thermoanaerobaculia bacterium | reverse complement strand
CATCCGAGCTCGCGCAGCCGCTCCCATTCGAAGCGACGGTTCACGGTCCACGGGACGACGCGAATGTCGCGCGCGTGCAACGCGTCGACGGTCTCCGCGTCGACGTATTTGTATTGAGGGAAGCACCAGGTCACGCCGAGGTTGGCGGCGTAGGTGGCGAGGTCGACGATGTAGCCGTAGACCGTGATGCCGAGCGGGATGTTCACGTCGCGATTCCGCAGCGACGCAATGGTGGAGTGATCGAACGACGCCAGGACGCAGTCCTGCCACTGGCCGACCACGTCGATGAGCGTCTCTTCCCATTTGCTGCGTTTGATCTCGAGGATCATCGTGCCGCGTCCGGCGAAGCGGCTGAGGTCCGAGAGACGCTCGACCATCGCGCCGCGTTGCGCGCATTGCGTGAACGTCAGCGTCTCGATCGCCTCTTCGTGCAACTCGTCGTCGTGGTAGAGCACCGGCGTGCGATCGAAAAGAAGGCGAAGGTCGGTTTCGAATCCATCCGCGCCGGCGCGCAGCGTTTCTTCAAAGGATGCGAGCGTGTTTTCCGGAAACCGCTTCGGACTGCCGCGATGACCGTAGATGCTGAAGCGCTCCGGCATGGCTATGTCTTGTCCCCTTCGAGGCTAACGTGTTAGCTTGCTCGTCCATCAGCGGAGCCAATTCAATGCCGAAAAAGATCCTTCTCGCGGACGACAGTATCACTATCCAAAAGGTCGTCGAGCTGACGTTTTCCGACGGGGATTACGAAGTTACGGCGGTCAACAACGGCGCGAAAGCGCTTCAGAAACTCGCCGAAATGCGGCCGGACATCATCCTCTCCGACATCATCATGCCGGAGAAGAACGGCTATGAAGTCTGCGAGTACGTGAAGTCGCATCCAGAGTTCCGCAACATCCCGGTCGTGCTTCTGACCGGCACGTTCGAGCCGTTCGATCCCGATCGCGCAGAGAAGGCCGGCTGCGACGCGGTGGTCACCAAGCCGTTCGAATCGCAGAGCCTGATTCACAAAGTCGAAGAGCTGATCGCCGCCGCGACGCAGAGCAGCGCGGCCGCCGCGCCCGCTCCTGCTGTCGCCGCGGAGCCCGAGCCTTCCGCGTCTCCGTGGATGGACGACACTCCCGTGATCACCGACGCGCCGGAACCGGCGCCGTCGCCGTTCACGACGACGTCCGGCGGCTTCGCGCCGGTCGCGCCTGAGCCACCGTCGCCGTTCACGACGTCGGGCGGTTCGTTCCCGACTCCGAGCGAGGCATTCACGCACGACGCCGACATCTTCGGCGCCGCGCCCGCACCGCAGGCGACGACGGAGATGCCGTTCGACACGCCTCCCGCCGACGCGTTCAGCAGCGAGACGCGCGCATTCACGAAGATGAGCATCGAGGAGATGCAGCAACTCGCAGCTCCTCCCGCACCACCCGCACTCCCCGATCCTTCGCCGTGGGACGAGCCCGCGGAGTCGAGCAGCGAGACGCGCGCGTTCACGAAGGTGTCGTTCGACGACTTCCAGCCGACGCCGCCACCCCCGCCGCCGATGCCGGAACCGGAGCCCGAAGCGGAGTCGCCGTTCGGCGCACCGCCTCCGGCCGATGAGTTCAGCGGCGAGACGCGCGCGTTCCCGCGCATGAGTTTCGAAGAGATGCAGCAGATGGCGTCGCAGTCGACGCAGGCGTTCGCCGCGCCGGAGCCCGAGCCGCAGCAGGCCGCGGAGCCGGTCGCCGAGGAGTCTCCGTGGGATGAGCCGGCCGCATCGCCGTTCGGCGGTGGCGAGACGCGCGCGTTCCCGAAGATGTCGTTCGACGAGTTGCAGCAACTCTCGTCGCCCGCACCGACGCCTGCGCCCGAGCCGGAGCCGGAGCCCGAAGCGATCGCCGACGCACCGTGGGCGAGCGAGCCGGAGCCGTCCGCATTCAGCGGCGAGACGCGCGCGTTCCCGAAGATGTCGTTCGACGAGCTGCAGCAGCTCTCGTCGCCCGCTCCTGCCGCCGAGCCGGAGCCGTCGCCGTGGGAAGAGCAGCCCGTGTCGTCGTGGCAGCCGGCCGAAGAGCCGATCGCGCTCGACGCACCGTCCGACAACGACGCGTTCTCGACGTCTGCCGTTCCGTTCGTCCAGCCCGACAACTTCGTGCCGTCGGCGGTCCCCGAGGACATGCCGTTTGCGTCGCCGAGCTCGGATGAAGACGACGAGCCGATCGCCGACTCCGCGCCCGAAGAGCCGCTGTGGTCTTCCGCCGCGGCCGCCGAAGCATCGGCCGAAGCGGATGAACCGCCGATGCCGTCACCCGTCCTCGCGCCCGACACTCCGTCGTTGCCGATCGCACGCGATCTCTCCGACGAGCAGGTCGATCGCATCGCGCGTCGCGTCGTCGAGCTGATGTCCGATCAGGTCGTGCGCAACATCGCCTGGGAAGTGATCCCCGATCTCGCGGAGATGGTGGTCAAGGAGCGCATCCGGCAGCTCGAGTCCGAAGCGTAGCGATTTGAAGATCTACACTCGCACCGGCGACCACGGGCAGACGTCGCTCTTCGGCGGCACCCGTGTCGCCAAGAGCGACGCACGCATCGAGTCCTACGGCACGATCGACGAGCTCTCCTCCTTCATCGGCGTCGCACGCGCGTCGTCGATTCCGTCCTCCGTCGACGACGAGCTGCATCGCGTGCAGATGGATCTCTTCGAGATCGGCGCGCATCTCGCGTCGCCCGGCACGTCGCGATTTCCCGGCGTCGACGCCGTGCGCGTCGAAGCACTCGAACGCGCGATCGATGCGATGGAAAGCGATCTCGCGCCGCTCACCACGTTCATCCTTCCGGCAGGTTCGCTCGGCGCCGCGCAGTTGCACGTCGCGCGGACGGTGTGCCGTCGCGCGGAGCGGCTGGTGGTCGCGCTGCAGGACGTGTCGGACGCAACGATCTCGACGATCGGCTATCTGAATCGCTTGTCGGATTACCTGTTCGTCGCGGCGCGGTTCGCAAACCTGCGCAGTGGTGTCAGCGACGTCCCGTGGAAACGGTGACCATTCCGAGGATGGAATGGTCGGGGCAAGAGGACTTGAACCTCCGACCTCACGGTCCCGAACCGTGCGCTCTACCAGGCTGAGCTATGCCCCGATTGTGCTCCGAGCGGGTGGCCCCGCCGCGAGAGGCGCGGATTCTAGGTGATTCACGCCGAGCGGTCAAACTAACCTGCGACCCCTGATCCCTATTCCTGCCGCGCAACGAAGCGGTGACGGCGGAATCCCTCTCATCCTGCACCTCGTTGCCAGTGATGACTACCAGGAGGTCAACACCATGAAGCAACTCACCCGGGTCATCGCGCTGCTTGCGCTCGCCCTCCCGACCTTCGCACAACAGAAACCGTTTCAGGAGCAGATCGACGTCAACGCGGTTCTGCTCGACGTAATCGTCACCGACTCGAAAGGCAATCAAATCCTCGGGCTCGGCAAAGACGACTTCATCGTGAAGGAAGACGGCGTTGCGCAGCCGGTCGAGTCCGTCGACTACTTCACGAACCGCCGCCTGCTCGATCAGCGCGAGGAAGACGCGCCGTTCAAAGTCGAGCGCGTGCGCGAAGATCGCTACTTCATCTTCTTCTTCGACAAGCCGCAGAATCCGAGCTTTCTCTTCGACGAGCTCAATCGCGCGCGCCAGGCCGCAATCAACTTCGTGAAGGAGGAGATGCAGCCGACGGACTACGTCGCCATCGCCGGTCACGACGTTCGCCTCAAGATCTACACCGATTTCACGAACGACAAGAAGCAGCTCGAGAAGGGTCTGCAGGAAGCGATGCGCTTTGGCAAAGGCGTGACCACCGCGTCGAAGTCGGAGGGTCCGTCGATTCTGCGCAACCTGAGCACCAGCGCGATGATCAACGACACCGGCTCGGTGTACGAAGGGCTGCAGCTTCTCGCCGAATCGCTCAAGCCGATCCGCGCGCGCAAAAGCGTCGTGCTCTTCTCGCCCGGCATCGTCGATCGCCGCGAGAGCGTGCGCAACAACATGGTCGTGAATCGCACGCCGATCTTCGACGACGCGCTCGAAGCGCTCAACGCCGCGAACGTCGCCGTGTACACGGTGCAGTTGCAGGACGACCCGCAACTCACGCCCGCGATCCACGAGCGCCTCAGCGAGCTCGCCAGCGCGACGGGCGGCCGCTACTTCCAGTTCAACACGAGCTTCGAGCCCGCCGTCGAGCGGATCGAGAAGGCGAACAGCGGCTACTACCTCGTGACGTACAGCTCGAAGAAGCCGAAAGGCGAAAAGGGCTACCAGAAGGTCGACGTGAAGCTGCGCAACCCCGAGTTCAAGATCGTGGCGCGCGGCGGCTATCAATACGGTTCATAAAGGTGACGCGCTCGCCCGGCAGGAGCTGGGCGAGCTTCCACCTCTCCGACGTGATCACGGTCATCGGTTGCAGATAGCCGCCGGTGACCGGATGATCCGGCCCCATCGCGACGAGACTTCCATCCGGGTGGAGCTGCACCGATCCGCACTGCATGCCGATCGAGCGGAGATCCGCCGGGATGTCGATGCGTAACTCCCGCAACGGCCGCAAGCGAACGCCCACACGATTGAGCTGCGGCGTGACTTCGCACTCGACCTCCTCCAGTCCGACGTCGTGCGGTCCGCGAATCGCGTGAATCACGCGACGCTCCGATCGCTCCGGCATCGCCTCGATCACGCCTTCGCGGTCGCCGATCGCGAGATACCCGCGCAGTCCGCCGGCGACGCGTCCGAACGCACGCTCCTCGCCCGCGCGCACACGATCGACGCGCAGTTCGACGTCGCACCAGGCGACGACCGCGTCGCGGTGAAAGCGAATGCGCGGGCCCGCCATCGCACACTCGAGCAGCGTCACGTTCCCCGCGACGGCGCGCGTCGCGATGCGGCCGAGGACGTCGTCGAAGGGAGTGGTCGTGACGACGACGAGCGGCGATTGAATGATGTCGAAGTCGAGGCGTGGACGCTCGAACACGTGCGCTGGCGGCCGAGGCGCGGATGCAACGACGTCGATGCGCAAACGCTCGCCTGCATCGATCCCGTCGACGAGATCTTCATCCGTGTGGCCGAGAAGGTTCCAGCCGCCGGGCGAGTCGATCGGATAGAACCCCGCGACGTTCCCCGCGATCGCGAACGAGCCACGCTGCACAGGACGCGACGTCGCGCGTCGCGGCATCGCCCACTCCTCGGGCCAGCCGTCGAGATACGCGAAGCCCGCGCGAAAGCCGAGGTAGCGCGCGGTGAGCGTGAGCGTCGCGACGCGTGCGAGAAACGCATCGCGCGTCAATGCATGCAACGCGAGAAACTCGGCGAGATCCTCGCCGTCGAACGCGACGCGAATCGCACGCGCGGGCTTCGTCTCGCGTTCAACATCATCGAGCGCGGGCCAGCCGTCGAACGACGGCTCGACGTCGTCCCACACCACGAGCAGCGACGAGTGTCCGGGCACGACCTTCACGACGCCGGGCAGCGATCGCGCGTACGACGCCGCGGCGTGCAACTGCGACGCGGTCACGTTGCCGAGCTCCACCAGAACCGCGCGATCGCCCGCAGGCGCGAGTTGCATCGCAAGGTGATAACGTCCGCGCGCATGAATCGCAAGCACGAACAGGTTCTCGTCGAGATCGCCAATGAGTCGATGACCGAGCACGGACTGCTGCCGGACTTCGAAGCCGCCGTGCGCCGTCAGGTCGACGCGATGCACGCACCCGCGTCCGACGACGACCTGCGCGACATGCGCGACCTGCCCTGGTGCTCGATCGACAACGACGACTCCCGCGACCTCGACCAGCTCACCTGGGCCGAAGACCTCGGCGACGGCGACATCCGCATGTACGTCGCAGTCGCGGACGTCGACGCGCTCGTGCGCAAAGACACGCCCGTCGATCGCCACGCGCGCCACAACACGACCTCCGTGTACACCGCCGCGAAGATCTATCCGATGCTTCCCGAGCGGCTCTCGACCGATCTCACGTCGCTCAACGAAGGCGAAGATCGCGTCGCACTCGTCGTCGAGCTCACCGTGCGCAACGACGGCTCCGTCGCGGACAGCAGTGTGTATCGCGCGCTCGTGCACAACCACGCGAAGCTCGCGTATGACCGCGTCGCGTCGTGGTTCGACGGCGAAGACGACGTGCCTGCGAAGGCGGAGCGCGTGCGCGGTCTGCCCGAAACCCTGAAGCTGCAGGACGCGGTCGCGGATCGCATGCGCGACTTGCGACATGAGAACGGCGCGCTCGATCTCGAGACGATCGAAGCACGTCCGGTGTTCCAGGACGGCGTGGTCGTCGATCTGCGACAGGCGCGCCGCAACAACGCGCGCATGCTCATCGAAGACTTCATGATCGCCGCGAACGGCGCGATGGCGCGCTTCCTCGCGAGCAAAGGATTCCCGAGCATTCGCCGCGTCGTGCGTTCGCCGGAGCGTTGGGATCGCATCGAGCGGATCGCAGAGGAAGTCGGCGAGCGGTTGCCGCCGGAGCCGGATGCGGTGGCGCTCGAATCGTTCTTGCGACGTCGCAAGAAAGCCGACCCGATTCGCTTTCCGGATCTCTCCTTGTCGATCGTCAAAGCGATGGGCGCCGGCGAATACGTCGTCGAAGAGCCCGGCGACAAATCCCTCGGCCACTTCGGACTCGCCGTGAAGGACTACACGCACTCCACCGCGCCGAACCGCCGCTATCCCGACCTCATCACGCACCGACTCGTGAAGGCCGCGCTCGCGGGCAAGCCCGCGCCGTACGACGTCGACGAGCTTTCGCAGCTCGCGTCACACTGCACGGATCAGGAAGACGCGGCGAACAAGGTCGAGCGTCACGTGCGCAAGGCTGCGGCAGCGATGATGCTCTCCAATCGCATCGGCGAGCGCTTCGACGGCATCGTCACCGGCGCGTCGGCGAAAGGCACGTGGGTGCGCATCTTCCAGCCGCCGATCGAAGGAAAGCTCGTGCACGGTCACGAGGGACTGGACATCGGCGACCGTGTGCGCGTGAAGCTGATCGGCGCGAATCCGGATCGCGGCTTGATCGATTTCGTCCGCTGATCCAGATGTTGTCGATGAGCCGCGTCTTGCCGACGCGCAACGCGCCCGCGAGCAACACCTCACGCGCAAAGTCGGACGGCGCTTCGAACGTGAGCGGATCGACGACCGCGAGGTAGTCGACTTCGACGCCACCTTCTTCTTCGACCACGCGATGCATCAACTTCTCGACGCCGTCGACGTCGTGAATGCCGTGCGTGATCGCTTCTTCGCCCGCGCGCAACGCGCGATGCAGCACCGGCGCTTTCACGCGATCCGCGTCCGACAGGTACGTG
>DASVNL010000805.1:0-6385 GCA_036383875.1 Thermoanaerobaculia bacterium | reverse complement strand
TTCGCGTCAGCAAGGACGGCTACACCGCGCGGCCGCACGAGGTGGATCTGGTCGTTGCGCTGAATCCGGCCACCTTCGCGAAGGACGTCGCGTCGGTGCGGCCCGGCGGCTACCTGCTGTACGACTCGTCGTGGCCCCTCGCGCCGGAGCTCGTGCGTGAAGGCATCACGATCCTCGGCGTTCCGTTCGGGAAGCTCTGCGTCGAGCACTTCCAGGGTGACCGCAATCGCACGCTGCTGCGCAACATCGTGTACGCCGGCGCGCTTGCGGCGCTGCTGAACCTCGACATCGACCTCATCGGTCAGATGCTGGTGCAGAAGTTCTCGAAGAAGCCAAAGTTGCTCGACGCCAACAACACCGCGATCCGATTGGGCTACGACTACGCGCGAGCGCACTACGAGTGCCCGCTGCCCTTCCATCTCGAGCGGATGGACGCCACCAGCGACTCCATCATCATCGACGGCAACACCGCCGCTGCACTCGGCGCCGTCTTCGCGGGCGCGACCGTGGGTGCATGGTATCCCATCACGCCGTCGACGTCGCTGATGGAAGCGTTCACGATGTTCTGCCGCCAGTATCGCACCGAGCCCGGCACCGGGCGCGCGCGGTACTGCATCCTTCAGGCGGAGGACGAGCTCTCCGCCGCGGGCATTGCCATCGGTGCAGGCTGGGCGGGCGCGCGCTCCTTCACGAATACCTCGGGACCCGGCATCTCGCTGATGCAGGAGTTCGTCGGGCTCGCGTACTACACGGAGATTCCGACCGTCATCTTCGACATCCAGCGCACCGGTCCGTCCACAGGGATGCCGACGCGCACGCAACAGGCGGACCTCCTCTCGCTGGCGTACGCGTCACACGGCGACACGAAACACATCGTGCTCTTCCCGTGCAGTCCGGAGGAATGTTTCTATCTGAGCGTCACGGCATTCGACCTCGCCGATCGCTTTCAGACGCCGGTGTTCGTCGCGAGCGATCTCGACATCGGGATGAACGACTGGATGTGCAAGCGCCTGCAGTGGGACGACAACTTCAAGCCCGATCGCGGCAAGGTGCTGGATGCGGACGATCTCGCGACGGTGAAGCGGTTCTCCCGCTACTTCACCGAGGACGATGACGGGGTCGCGCCCCGTACGCTGCCTGGCGTGCATCCGGCCGGCGCGTATTTCGTGCGCGGCTCGGGACACGACAAGCATGGGCTGTACACCGAGGACTCCGACGCGTATCAGGAAGTCGTCGATCGGCTGAAGCACAAGTTCGCGACGGCGGCGAATTCCGTTCCGCCACCGGAATTCGTCAACGGCGACCCCGGTGCGGACATCGGCATCATCACGATCGGTGGATGTCACGCCGCCGTGCTCGAGGCGATCGACCGTCTGCGGGACCAGGGCATCAACGCCGACTACATGCGCATCAAGGCGTTCCCCTTCGGGCCGCAGGTCAAGGCGTTTCTCGATGCGCACTCGAAGATCTTCGTCGTCGAGCAGAACCGCGACGCGCAGCTGCGCACGCTGCTCACCGCGGAGACAGGTTTTCCGCGCGATGCCATGACGCCGGTGCTCGACTACGGCGGCATGCCGCTCACCGCACGGGTCGTCGTGAATGCGGTCGCAACGCAGATGCAGCAGGTGCCGGCATGACGTCGATCGTCAAACCGCCCGTTCGTCATCCCGGACTGAAGACCAATGCGCTCGGGCTCACGCCGCGCGACTATGAAGGGTCGATGTCGACGCTGTGCGCCGGTTGCGGACACGACTCCGTGACCGCCGCGCTCGTGCAGTCCATGTGGGAGCTCGCCATTCCTCCCCACCGCGCGGCGAAGATGAGCGGCATCGGCTGCTCGTCCAAGACGACCGCCTATTTCATGAAGCAGTCGCACGGCTTCAACTCCGTGCACGGGCGCATGCCGTCGGTCGCGTCCGGCGCGAACGCCGCGAATCGCGCGCTCACCTATATCGGTGTGTCGGGCGACGGCGATTCGCTGTCGATCGGGCTTGGCCAGCTCTGTCATGCGATCCGACGGAACGTGCGCATGCTGTACGTGATCGAGAACAACGGCGTGTACGGGCTCACGAAAGGTCAGTTCTCGGCGTCGGCGGATATTGGTTCGACGTCGAAGAAGGGCGACGCCAACGTTCAACCGCCGATCGATCCCGTCCTGCTCGCGCTCACCCTCGGTGCCACCTTCGTCGCGCGCGGCTTCTCGGGCGACAAGGCCCAGCTCATTCCACTCCTGAAGGCTGGGCTCTCGCACAACGGCCTCGCGCTGGTCGACGTCATCTCACCGTGCGTGACCTTCAACGATCACGAAGGCTCCACGAAGAGCTACGCGTTCACCCGCGAGCACGAGGTGGAGCTCGCCGAGGCCGATTTCGTTCCGCTGCGTCGAGAGATCACCATGCCTGCGGGCGATACCGCGGTGCAGGCGGTGCAGATGCACGACGGGAGCACCGTGCGCTTCCGCCGGCTCGAGGAGGGTTACGATCCGACGAACCGCGATCTCGCGTATGCCCACGTGCGCGCGTGCCAGGCGCGTGGCGAGATGGCGACGGGACTCCTGTTCATCGACCAGAACGGTGCTGACATGCACGCGGTGGCGAAGACGGTCGATACACCGCTGGCGGAGCTGCCGTTCGAGATGCTGTGCCCGGGGCAGACGGCGCTGCAGGCGTTGATGGAGAAGTATCGATAGAGCGGAGCGACAGGTAACCCGGCGCATCCGCGCTACGCGTGGATCACCTCGTGACGCTCCAACATGCCGACGAACTGCTCGACTTTCTTCGCGCGCGTCTCGGCTCTTTTCACCGTCTGAATCCGGAACAGGATGGCGTATCGGTTCGCGCTGTTCAGGGTCGCGAAAAACGCCTTCGCTTTCGGGTTCGCGTCGAGTGCGCGCTGAAGGTCGTCCGGCACGCCGGCGGTTCGATGCGAGTCGTACGCGGAGTCCCACTGACCGTTCGCCTTCGCGCGGTCCACAGCCTCGAGGCCGGGTGACTGCATGCGGCCGCTCTCGACGAGGCGCTGCACTTTCTCACGGTTGATTTTCGACCAGATGCTCCGCTTACCGCGCGGCGTGAACTTCTGGAGCCAGGACGCGTCGTCGAACGTCTTTTTTTGCCCGTCGATCCAGCCGTAGCAGAGCGCGACGTCGAGCGCCTCGGCGTACGACACCGATTTGACGTTCGACCGTGCCTTGGCGATCCGCAGCCACAGGCCGGCTGACTTGGCGTGCTGCTTGGCGAGCCATGCTTCCCATGCCGCGTCATCCTTGAACAGGCGCACGGGCAGCTCGGCGGGTTTGGGGCTGGTCATGGTGGAAAGCTACCCAATAATGAGGTCGTGGTGCTTACGGATCGAAGCGCTTGATCTCCACGTGCCCACCCCACCTGGGGAACGGACACGACGCCGCAATCCGCGCTGCGTCCGCATCGTCCGTCGCGCGTACGATGAGCAACCCGCCAAGCTCCCCTGACCCACGAACCCGGCCGGCGCGTTCGAACTTTCCGACTGCATCCAGACTGTCAGCCCACCGCGCGATCACGGCGACGCGCTCCGCGTCATGCCCGGGCGGTGCAGGACGGTACGTCGAGTCCTCGTAGAGCAGCACCACGTATGAATTGCCTGCGGCCCGAGTGTGCCCGGGTCGAAACATCGTGACGCCGAAGGCCAGCACGATCACCGCCGCCGCGGCCGCCGCCAGCCATAACGGCCATACCCGGCGGCGGCGTACGAGCCCCGCCGCGACGAGCGCCGACACGACGCGTTCCTCCAGGCGCGGATCCGGCTGTCCCTCCCGTGAGGGATTCGTCATGGAAGCGAGCTCCGAAGGATGCCGCGCGCGCGATTGAGCTGGCTCTTGGACGTGCCCTCCACGATGCCGAGCAGGTTCGCGATCTCCCGATGCGTGTACCCCTGGACGTCGTGCAGGACATACACGTCGCGCGCGCCCTCGGGGAGGGTGGCGATCGCGCGCTCGAGGTCGATCGCGTCATCGCGGGAGGTAGTATCCGCGAGCGGCTCGGCGTCCGGTGCGTCGATGATGCGCCAGTCCACGCGGAGGCGTCCGCGCCGCACGTTCACCAGCACGCCGCACAGCCACGAGCGCAGCGCCGACTGCGCTCGAAAGCTTCGCAACGCCGTCAACGCCCGAACCCAGCTCTCCTGCACGAGATCCTCCGCTTCGCCCCGATCACCGCCCGTGAGGCGCAAGGCCAGCGCGTACAACGCGGGCGTATGCGCGCGATACAGCGCGCGAAACGCATCCTCGCCGCGTCCGCGTAGAAAGCGCTCGACGAGCGCCACGTCGTCCGTCTCCACCGATTCCTTCCGGGGCCCGCTCAATCGCGCGACCTCAGGCTCGCATTGGACATCGCTCCGAGTTGGTGCTGCCAATGAGTCGCGGCCGACCGCGAAAGGGTTGGAATGCACTTCCAACCTTTTCGGCGTCCGGGAGCACCCATGTGCAGTTCACATCAACGGGAGACATCGATGCTCCGAAGCACAAGGAGAGGAAGCAGAAACGGACCCGTCGTGTTGCTCGCCCTGACCATCGCTGCATTCCGGATCGAGGCGCAGTATGCCCAGGCGCCGGATCTCGGCAAGCGATATCCCACCATGGCTCCGATCGCACACTACCGCATGGATCCCAACGCGGAAATTGCCTTGGCGCGCACCGCGGCCCCGGCGTCGATATCACGCGACGCCGAGATCCTGGTGATGGGAGAAAAGAACTTCGAGGTCGCGGTACCCGGCAAGAACGGTTTCGTCTGTGTGGTGGGCAGAGCGTTTGCGGGGCCGTTGAACAACCCGGAGTTCTGGAGTCCCAGAAATCGCAGTCCCATGTGCTACAATCCGCCCGCCGCACGGTCGCTCTTGCCGTACGCCATGAAGCAGGCCGGGATGGCACTAGCCGGTGCCTCGAGGGCTCAGATCACAGAGGCGGTCAGGGCCGCGGTCGCCAGGAAAGAGTTGGGCGCTCCGGAGTCGGGTTCCATGGTCTACATGATGTCCAGGAACGCGTATCTGACCGATCGGGGTGGTCATAACCTGGCCCACCTGATGTTCGAGCTTCCGCGCGGCGGCCTCTTTCAGGAGGACCCGCACTTTTTCGTGTCCTGGGATCCGGCGCCCGTGATCGAGTTCAACGTTCCCGTGGGGACGTGGTCGGACGGAACGCCGGTCGATGTCAAATGACAAATCGCGACGCGTGATCGGCGAACTGCCTCAAGGGATCGCCTTGATGATTCTCAGGGCGATTGCCTTGAGCCGGGCGTCGTCCGGCGGCCGCGGCACATTGCTGCCGTCGACGACGACGAGGACATCGCCGACCTTCGCGGCCAGCGTCGCACCAAGTTGATACGCTTGGTCGCCAACCCCCGGCACCGCCCTCCCGTGGGCCCTGTTGTAGTCGTAAATGTCTCGCGTCATCTTCAGCTCGAGATTCATCAACTTGGTCTCGAGCCAGCCCTTGCCGACGACATACTTGCAGCGAAAATGCTCGTCCGTGGCGGTGGCCACCGGCGTTCCGAGCACGCCCGCCATCTGCCCCGCAGTCACGAACGAGCAAGGTCGATCGAGCGACGGCTCCTCCGAAGGGTGAGCAGATTGCGCGCTCAATTGTGGACCGACCGATAGCAATACTGCGGTCGCGAGCAACCGGATCTGAGACGCCGGCATGGGTTCTGTCCTCCGTGTTTGGGTTCATCGCGCGAGGGCCTGGCCCGCTGAGTCGCTCCAATAATCGCTCGCACTGAGCGTGTCCGTCCAATGGCTCACTTACAACACCGCTTTCGGCACCACCCGCCTGAGCCAGACCTTGATGCGCTTACCAGCGCTGACGGCGCCGTCGGGATTGAAATCGGCGGTCGTGTGCCACGCATTGTCCGGTTGCGTGTCGACGTCCATCGCATGTCGGAGATCGTGCGCGATCTGCTCGTTACGAATGACCGCGAAGCACTCGGTATTCAGGTTCGCGCTCCGAGGGTCCAGGTTGAAGGTCCCGATGACCGCGATGTTGTCGTCCACCACCATGGATTTGGCATGGAGCCCGAACGTGGGCGCGTAGTCGAGCGTGGGCTGCAACGCACCGGTCATCACCTGACGCCGCACCTGAGCGTCAGGCTTGAACTCGTAGATGTCGACGCCGATCGTCAGCAGCGCGGCGCGCTCGCGTTGATAGCCACTGAACGCCTCGAAGTTGTCGGTGGACGCAAGGCTGTTGGTGAGAATCCTCACGCGCACGCCGCGCGCGACGGCCTCGCGGAAGAGGCCCTGGCTCAATGGCGTCGTCACGAGGTACGGCGATTCGATCGTCACCGATTTCTGCGCGGACTTGATGAGCCGGATCAGCTCGTCGGTGCTCGCGCCGCCGCCACCGATCCCGCTCTGT
>DASVNL010000804.1:0-6768 GCA_036383875.1 Thermoanaerobaculia bacterium | reverse complement strand
ACCCTCGGTAGAGCTTTAAGGCCCTACGGCGGTTTAGCAAACCGCTGGTTTCAGCCACTCACCCATCTCTCCGGCCGAAGAACGCGAATGGTAAAGGGTCCAGGGGAGTGAATCAATTCCCGTGATGCAAAAGGAGTTGCGGGCGATGGACTTCGCTAGGACGTGAACCTCTGCGAGCGCCACATGGCCGCAGCGTAAGCAGCGCCTCCAACGGCGAGCAACAAGCCCGCTGCGTTGGACAAGTAGAACCAGGTCGGATAGGCCACCAAACTGTCAGCGCGCACGATCTGAGCGGCACCAAGAAGCGCGAACCAAACACTCAGTATGACGGTCCGCTTGACGGGCAACTTTTGCTTGCCGCGCAGCAGCAGCCAGACAGCCTGTGATGCGATCGCCAAACCAGCTATAAAAAAGCATGTGATGGCGATGCGTGTGCTTGACGTCAACATTGAATTCAGACGATCGCGGCTCTCGCTTTGCCTGTCAGCGCACCGCGCCGTGCGCGGTGGCGGAGGAGGTGGGATTCGAACCCACGGTACCGTTACCGGTACGGCGGTTTTCAAGACCGCTGCCTTAAACCACTCGACCACTCCTCCGTGGGGCGTACAACACCGTTAAATCAAATTCACATCCAGGGTGATTTTGAGGCGCAGCCGTTTGTGTTGGCGGAGCTCCTCGAGCGTGAGGTTGAGCGGGATGCTCACCTCTTTGACGAGACCGTCCGTGGCGCGGCGTTCCTGCGGCGACGATGACGGCGGCGGCAGGGTCGTGGACGACATCGTCTGGCCGCTGCCGAGGACTGGGAGCGAGTCGAGGATGCCCGCGGGGAGCGGGATCTCGATCGACGTCGTCGGCACTTCGATCGGGTCGTTCGACGGCGACGGCGTGTTGAAGTACTCGCTCACGTCGTCGAACGGATTCTGCAACGTCACTGGAGCGGGGGCGTGGCCGACGAGCTCCGTCGCGACGAGCGGAAGACTGTCGTCCGACGCGTCGTCGAGCTCGAACTCGTCGTCCGTCACGGAGCTCAGCGGAATCGCGGTGCGCGCGGCGGGAACCGCGACGCTTGCAGCTTTCGCGGGTGCTGGAGGCGCGGACGAGAACGGATCATCGTCGTCGTCCCACAGCGAGTCGGTCGGCTGCTGCGACGCCTGCGACGGCGCGTTGAGAATCTGGATCTCTTTGTCGAGCGGCTCCGAACCTTCGAGTCCGTACTTCTTGACGAGGTGCGCGAGCACGAGCTGCGTGATGCCCTTGAGCGTTTCCTCGACGCCGAGACCCGTCGTCGCGACCGAGTCGAACGTCGGGACGAGCTGCTTGTTGATCTCCGCGTCCATCTCCGCCGTCGGCAGCGCGTTCGGCAGATCGCGTTTGTTGTACTGAATCACGAGCGGCATCTCGCGAATGCGGATGCCCTGACGTTTCAGGTTGTCCTCGAGGTTCTGCATCGACTCGTGATTCGCGTCGAGCGCGAAGTCCTGCGAGTCTGCGACGAACACGATGCCGTCCGCGCCTTTGAGCACGAGCTGGCGCGTCGAGTTGTAGTAGACCTGGCCGGGCACGGTGTAGAGCTGCAGCTTCGTGCGCATGCCGCGGATCTTCCCGAGGTCGAGCGGGAGGAAGTCGAAGAAGAGAGTGCGGTCCGTCTTCGTCGCGAGCGAGAGCATCTTGCTCTTGTTGTTCGACGGCAGCGAGTCGTAGACGAACTGCAGGTTCGTCGTTTTGCCGCAGAGCCCCGGCCCGTAATACACGATCTTGGCCGTGATCTCTTTCGTGGCGTAGTTGAAGAGGACCATCGGATCTCCGAGACCGCTGAGGGTAGTCGAAGAGTGGCATGCAGGCAATCGGATTGGTTGATGGTTGATCGTTGATTTGCCGCTATCATCCCCGGCCGTTGGGAGGGATTCGCATGATTTTGAGGCGACTCGTCGCCACGTTGTTCTTCCTCGTTGCGCCGCTCCTCTTCGCCGATGCCCCGGGTGTTTACGCGATCACGGGAGCCACCGTGCATCCCGTCTCCGGACCCGACATCGCGAACGGCACCGTCGTCATTCGCAACGGTCTGATCGAGGCCGTCGGCGCGAACGTCGCCATCCCCGGCGACGCGACCGTCATCGACGTCAAGGGCGCACACGTCTACCCCGGACTCATCGACGCGCAAACGTTCCTCGGCTTCACCACGCCGAAGCGCGGCGATCGCTCTGCCGAGCCCACGTCCGACTCGCTTGCGTTGCGCAACGCGAAGATCTCGGATGACGACGCAGCCGCAGGCCGCAACCTCGGCGTGACGACCGTCCTCACGGCGCCGGCGTCGGGCATCTTCAACGGCCAGTCCGCGATCATCAATCTCGGCACCGGCCCGATCGAGACGCGCGTCATCAAGAGCCCGGCCTCCGCACAGATCGCGTTCAACACGCGGCCGACGTGGACGTATCCGGACAGCCTGATGGGCGTCGTGTCGTACATCCGGCAGACCCTCCTCAACGCGCAGCAGTACTCCGCCGCGCGCACCGTGTACGAACGCAGCCCCGCGGGACTGCGTCGTCCCGCGGACGATCCAGCGCTCGACGCTCTGCAGCCCGCGCTCGCGCGACAACTGCCGGTGATCTTCGTCGCCGACTCCGCGTCGATGATCCATCGCGCGCAGGCCATCGCGCGTGAGTTCAACCTTCGTCCGATCATCGCCGGCGCGCGCCAGGCGTACGACATCGCGGCTGAACTGAAGTCGACGCCGGTGCTCGTCTCCGTGAAATGGGACACCGCGCCGGTGGACAAAGAAGATCGCGAAGATCAGCCGCTGCGCGTCATTCGCGATCGCCAGCTCGCGCCGACCACGCCGTCGGTCCTCGCGAAAGCGGGCGTCGAGTTCGCGCTCGTCAGCAGCCCGGGCAAAGCGGGCGACTTCTTCCCCGGCATTCGCAAAGCGATCGACAACGGACTCACCGCCGAACAGGCGCTGCGTGCGACGACGATCGCACCCGCGCGCATCTTCGGCATCGACCGTCAGCTCGGCACGCTCGAACGCGGGAAGATCGCGAACGTCGTGATCAGCGACAAGCCGATCTTCGACAAGACCGCGAAAGTCTCGCGCGTCTTCATCGACGGTCGCGAGATGCGACTGCCCGCCGAAGACAAGAAAGCCACCGCGACTCCGGCGACTGCGATCGACGGGACGTGGGCGCTCACCGTTCGCGCGCCGCAGGGCAACGTCGCGATCTCCATCACCGTCAAGTCGTCCGAGGGCAAGCTCACGGGGACGTTCTCGGGCGATGGCGGCAGCGGCGAGATTCGCAACGGCTCGTTCGATGGGACTGCATTCGAATTCTCGATCTCCGCGAACGCGCAGAAAGAAGCCGAGTCGAGCGACTGGCTGTTCAAAGGCACGCTCACCGATAAGTCGATGACCGGCACCGTCACCACGAACCTCGGCGCATTCGAATTCAGCGGGAGCAAGTCCGAATGAGAAAGACCATCGCTGCATTCGCTCTCACGCTTGCGATGACCGCGACCGCGCAGGAGCGCGTCACGCTCATTCGCAACGCGACCATCCTCACGATCTCCAACGGCACCATCGAGAACGGCTCGGTGCTGATTCGCGGCGGCAAGATCGCCGCGGTCGGCAAGGACATCGCCGCACCCGCGGGTGCGAACGTCATCGACGCGACCGGCAAGTACGTGATGCCCGGCATCATCGACACGCACAGCCACACCGCGGTCGAAGGAAGCGTCAACGAGATCTCGCTGCCGAACACCGGCATGGTGCGCATCGCCGACGCGATCGACACCAGCGACATCTCCGTGTATCGCCAGCTCGCCGGCGGCACGACGATGGCGCTCGTGCTGCACGGCTCCGCGAACGCGATCGGCGGCCAGAGTCAGATCCTCAAGTGGAAGTGGGGCCGTCCGCTCACCGAGTGGTTCATCCCCGACGCGCCGCGCACGATCAAGTTCGCGCTCGGCGAGAATCCGAAGAGCTCGAACTTCCGCCCCGGCCCCGGCATCGATCGCCAGTACCCGGCGACGCGCATGGGCGTCGAGGAAGTGATCCGCAAGTCGTTCACCGACGCGCGCGACTACCTCGCGGCGTGGGACGAGTACGAGGCGAAGAAGAAGCGTAACGAAGCCGCGATTCCGCCGCGCCGCGATCTGCTCATGGAGACGATGGCCGACATCCTCCGCGGCAAGATCGACGTGCACGCGCACTCGTATCGCTCGGACGAGATGATCATGCTGCTGAATCTCGCCGACGAGATGGGCTTCAAGATCCGCGAGCTGCAGCACGTGCTCGAGGGCTACAAAGTCTCGAAGGAAATCGCGAAGCACGGCGCGGGCGCCGGCACGTTCATCGACTGGTGGGGCTACAAAGCCGAGGCGTACGACGCGATTCCGTACAGCGTCGCGTTGATGGTGCGCAACGGCGTGCTCACGTCGGTCAACTCAGACTCCGACGAGCTCGCGCGTCGCCTCAATCTCGACGCGGCGAAAGCGATGAAATACGGCGGACTCACGGAAGAGGAAGCGCTGAAGCTCTGCACGCTGAATCCCGCGAAGCAGCTCCGCCTCGATCACCGCCTCGGCTCGATCGAAGTCGGCAAGGACGCCGACCTCGCGATCTGGACCGGTCATCCGCTGTCCACGTACTCGCGCGTCGACACGACGCTCATCGAGGGCACGGTCTACTTCGACCGCGCGCAGGACCTCGTGCGTCGCGAAGAGCTGCGCAAGGAAAAAGAGCAGCGCCTGAAGAAAGAGGATGACGACGCGAACGCCGCGAAGAAGGAGAAGAAGGATGCGTAGCGCAATCGCGGCAGCACTGCTCCTCACGACGTCGGTGCTCGCGCAGTCGACGATTCCGAACAATCCCGGCAAGAAGCCGAAGATCGCCATTCGCAACGCGACGATCGTCCCGGTGACCTCCGCGACGATCGCGAAGGGCAACATCATTTTCGAGAACGGCATCATCACGGCGATCGGTCCGAACATCACGATCCCGAACGATGCGTCGGTCGTCGACGGCACGGGACTCTTCGTCTATCCCGGCATGATCGACTCGGGCACGAACATCGGACTCGTCGAGATCGACTCGGTGTCCGGCACGGTCGACACCGCGGAGCTCGGCGACATCAACCCGAACGCGCGCGCAGCGGTCGCGATCAATCCGCACTCCGAGGTCGTGCCGGTGACGCGCGTGAACGGCGTGACCACGGCGGTCACGATCCCTGAGGGCGGGATCATTTCGGGACAGAGCGCGCTCATTCAGATGGCTGGGTGGACGCCGCCGGAGATGGTCCTCAAGTCGCCGACCGCGATGCACATCCGCTTTCCGCGACTGCGCAGCTTCCCGCTCGCGGGAACCCCGCAGGATGAAGAGGCGGAGAAAGAACAGAAGAAAAGCTACACGAAGGAGCTCGACAAACTGCGCGACGTGATGCGCGACGCGCAGGCGTACGGCAAGGCCGCCGCGGCGCGTCTGCAACGTCTCGATCGCGATCCGATCCTCGAGGCGCTCGTGCCGGTCGTGGAAGGTCGCGTGCCGGTCGTGCTGCACGCGAATCAGGCGCGCGACATTCGCGCGGCGCTGCAGTTCGCCGACGAGTTCAAGCTCAAGGCGATTCTCTCCGGCGCGAACGATGCCGCGCGCGTCGTCGACGAGATCAAGAAGCGCAACATCCCCGTGATCCTCGGCCCGATCCTCGCGCTGCCGCAACGCGAAGACGACGCGTACGACGTGCTCTTCGCGAACGCGAAAGTGCTGCACGACAACGGCATCCCCTTCGCCTTCCAGACGTCGGACGCGCACAACGCGCGCAATCTCCCGTATCACGCGGCGGCGTGCGCGGCGTTCGGCCTGCCGAAAGAAGAGGCGCTCAAAGCCGTGACGATTTATCCCGCGCAGATCTGGGGCGTCGCCGATCGTCTCGGCTCGCTCGAAGTCGGCAAAAGCGCGACGCTGATCCTCACCGACGGCGACCCGCTCGAGATCCGCACCAACGTCCGCCAGGTGTGGATCGCGGGCGAAACGATCCCGATGGACTCCCGCCACACGCTGCTTTACGAGAAGTTCCGGCAACGCCAGTAAGTCGCTGATCCCCGCCTGCGACGTACGGTCGCAGGCGGGTTAGATCGATTATTTATGTTGATATCGCATAGAACCGCGCGTACCGTGCGTTCATGCGATGGCTTTGGATTGCGGCTGCAACTCTGGGCCTATCCTCTGGCGCGATCAGCGCGCAGACGAACGCGATCGTTGCCGGCGACGACTACTGGTGCAACTTGCCGTTCGAGAAACTGCATATCGAGCCCGCGCTCGGTGTGATCCAGCAAGGTTCGGTCAGCGAACAAGAGACGCAGATCCTCGCGGTCGCACCCGCAGCGCGAGGGCGCGTCATCGCAGGCACGGCCGATCGACGTCTGGCGGAGGTGAGGCCTGATGGCTCCCTCCAGTATTTGCCGGAAAGCGTTTCGGCGACTGGCCTCTATCCTCTCGCTCTCACGGTTGACGGTCAGGGGAACATCATCGTGTTCTCGACCCCCTACGTTGGCGTCTTCAGTTCGCGTGGAGCCTTTCTGCGCTCGTGGTGGGTGGGAGTGGGGTGCTGCGGCGAACAGAATTCGATCGATCTGGCGGCCGATCAGTGCACGTTGTACATCACGGATGGGCTCCGCTTGCACGAGCTCAATGTCTGCACCGGCACGCTACGCAAATCGATCATGCAAGTGCCCGGCGGCATGTACACCGTGCGTGTCCTTCGGGGCGGGGATCTGCTC
>DASVNL010000803.1:0-7833 GCA_036383875.1 Thermoanaerobaculia bacterium | reverse complement strand
CCGGCGCCGCCGGTCAGAAAGATCGTTTTCCCAGTCAGCATCCAAGGTCCCTCAGCGCGTCGATCACGCGCCCCTGTTCGTCGTCAGTCATCTGCGGGTACAGCGGCAGCGCGATGGTCAGCTTCTCGGCGATCACCGAGTTCGGGAAGCGCGCCGGATCGACGCCGAAGCGCTCGCGATACAGCTTGCGCAACACCGGCGCATGCGTGCCCTGACGCGTGGTGATGCCGCGATCCTGCAATCCGGCCATGAGTCGATTGCGCCGCGCTTCGAGTGCATCGACATTCGCGAGCGTCGGATTTTCCGGCGCGAAGAGGCAGACGTACGCCTGATACGCGTGCTGCATGTGTTCCGGCACCGCCGGTGTCCGCAGCCAGCCGAACTCCGCGAGCGCCTCGTCATACAACCGCGCCCGACGCCGCCGCTCCGCGAGAATCCCCTCGGCGCGAGTCATCTGCACGCAGCCGACCGCGGCTTGCAGATCGGTCAGTCGATAGTTGTAGCCAAGCTCGTCATAGTCGGGCAGGAGAAACGGCGGCTCGTCCTCGCGAACGCCGACGCCGTGATCGCGCATCGACTTCACGCGCTTTGCGAGATCGTCGCGTTCAGTCGTGACCATCCCGCCCTCGCCCGTCGTGATCGACTTGCGCGGGTGAAAACTGAAGCACGCGATGTCGCCGAGCGTTCCCGCCGCGCGACCGCGATACATCGCGCCGAACGCGCACGCCGCATCTTCGACGGTCCAGAGGTTGTGCTTCCGCGCGAGGTCGAGCAGCGGATCCATCTCGGCGGTGAGGCCGAAGAGATGTACGGGGACGATGCCCTTCGTGCGCGATGTCACCGCGGCTTCCGCGAGCGTCGGGTCGACGTTGTACGTCGCGAGGTCGATGTCGCAGAAGACCGGCGTACCGCCGCAGTAGACGACGGCGTTCGGCGTCGCGATCCACGTGAACGCCGGGACGATCACTTCCTCGCCCGGCTGCAGGTCGAGCGCGGCGTTCGCGAGGTGCAGCGCCGTCGTACCGTTCGAGCACGCGAACGCGTGACTCGCGCCCATGAACGCGCGGAACTGCCGCTCGAACTCGGCGACGTACGGCCCCTGCACGATCCAGCCGGTTTCCAGAGGCTTCGCCGCCGCTGCGATCTCTTCCGGGCCGAACAGCGGCTTGGCAATCGGGATTTGAGTCAACCTTCCTCCATGAGTCTCGCGGCCGCGGCGAGAAACTTCTTGTACTCGTCCGCGGGCCGCGCGGGCGCGCCCATCACGGTCGCGCCGTCGGGCACGTTCTTCACGACGACCGCACCGAGTCCGACGACGGCGTTCGCTCCGATGGTCAGCCCATCGCGCAGACAGGCCGATGGCGCGATCCACGCTCCGTCGCCGATGCGCGTGCTGCCGCCAATCATCGCGTGCGCGATGACGGCCGCGTTGCGTCCGACGTCGACGTTGTGGGCGATGTGAACCAGGTTGTCGATGCGTGCGCCTTCGCGGATGCGGGTCACGCCGAGGGTGCCGCGATCGATGCTCGTGTTCGAGCCGATCTCGACGCCGTTCTCGATCACCACGCCGCCGATGTGCGGAAACTTCTCGAGCTCACCGGCCGCGTTGCGCTGATAGCCGTAGCCGTCCGCGCCGATGATCGTCCCAGAGTGAATCGTGACGTCGTCGCCGATCTCCGTCTGTGCGTAAAGCACCACGTTCGCATGAATTACGGTCCGCGCGCCGACGCGGCAATCGCGTCCGATCACGACGTGCGCGCCGATCGACGCGTCCGCGCTGACCTGCGCCGTCGCGTCGATGATCGCGGTCGGATGAACGCCCGCGAAGGGAGCGTCAGGCGGAAAGAATCGCGCGACGATGCGCAGAAACGCGAGCCGCGGATCCGCGACGACGATGAACGTCTTCGCCGACGAATCGAATTTGGAGAGATCGTGCGTGTCGCGACAGAGGACGACGCGCGCGCGCGTCGTCGCGATCGGCGCCGCGTCATCGCGCGAGCAGAACGTCACCGCATCCTCGCCCGCCTCGGCGATTCCCGCCGCGCGCGACACGGTGCGCGTCGCATCGCCGGCGATCGTCGACGGCATCCCGATCGAGTCGGCGAGCTCGCGGACGCTGACGCTCATCGCTTTGTGCGTCATCGAACGTTCGGTCTCCCGAGGGCGGCGAGGTCGTCGTCGTACCAGCGCTGGACTTGCGCGGCGCGACCTTCGATCGCACGGCTGATGCGCGCACGCGGCGGCATCGCATCCGGCACCCACCACTCGGCGTGCGTCAGCACGTGCAGGCGCGGTTCTTCGCCGGCGGCGAGAACATCGTGCAGCCGCCGAAATCGCCAGATTCCGTGCGAGTCCGAGACGTAGGGAAACGTGTCGCGAATGGTTTTGCCGTACGCGTTGACCATCCCGACGATGCGATCCTCGTCGAGCGTCAACCAGTTGCCGATACTCGGGTTATGCCACGAGAGCACGTCGACGCGGACTTCCAGCGCGCGTTCGAGCATCTGCTTTTCGAGCGCGACGAACTCGTCGAGGTCCGGGCGTCCAGCGTAGAACGCAGGGTCGAAGTGCAGACCGATCGAGTGGCCGAGCGAGGCGATGTCGCGGATGACGCTCGCGACTTCGCCGTCGAGCGCGTTGTAAAACCGCGAGTGCAGCATCACGAGGTACGTCGCCGCGACGCCTTCCGCCGCCTCGATGCGCGCGAGTGCACGGGCACGATGCGGCGACATGTCGATGTCGTGACGCCACAGGATGTCGCCGTCGGTGTGAGGGTCCGTGAAGCGCGCAAAGCGATACCGCCGCTTCGCCAGTCGCAACAACTCCGCGTAATGGGCCTCGGTGAAGTCGGACTCGTGCTCCCGGAAATCCATGGGCGGGCGGAGTCTAGCGCACTCCGCTCCACTCGGAGTCGACGTGCAGCAGACCGCGTCCGCCGCTGCTCAAATCCGCCACGCGCCGCGTCCCCTCGCCCGCCACGATCTCGATCTCGCCGACCGTCTGCAGGTGATCCGTCGCCTGGACGCCGGGAATGTCGCTGATCCACAACTCGAAGCGATACGTGCCCGGCAGGAGTGTGCAGCGTCCGATCGTGCAGTCGATGCTCCCCTCGCCCGGCGTGAGCTCGAACGTCTTCTCCGTCTCGAAGCTCTCGGTGAGAAACAGGCGATCGCCCGCGTTGGAGAGGAACGCGAAGCCGAACGAAACGTTCGGGACGCGCTCATGCGCGACGAACGACAGTCGCAGGCGAAACGGCGCACCGAACTCGATCGCGTCGATGGGCTGATTTCCTTCTGCATCAAGGACTTCGAAGCCGGTGATGCGCGCACGACCTTCACCCTGGCGATCGGGAAAGTCGCGCAGATCGACGGTCGAGCCGGTGCCGCGTCGCGCGAGGTAATGCGCGATCACCGCGCCCGGCGTTCCCGACTTCGCGACCTGGCCTTTGCTCATCAGAACGACCCGCGAGCAGAGTGCTTCGATCGAGCTGAGGTTGTGACTCACAAAGACGACCGTCCGGCCGCTGCGCGCGACTTCGTTCATGCGGCCGAGGCAGCGGCGCTGAAACTCGATGTCGCCGACGGCGAGGACTTCGTCGATGAGCAGGATTTCGGGCGTCAGATGCGCGGCGACGGCGAACGCGAGTCGCACGTACATGCCACTTGAATAACGCTTTACGGGCGTGTCGAGGAACTGGCCGATCTCGGAGAACTCGACGATGTCGTCGAAGTTGCGGCGGATCTCGGCGCGCGTCATGCCGAGGATCGCGCCGTTGAGGAAGATGTTCTCGCGGCCGGTGAGCTCGGGATGGAATCCGGTCCCGACTTCGAGCAGCGACGCCACGCGTCCATGCAACAGCACGCGTCCTTCAGTCGGCTCGGTGATGCGCGTCAAGATCTTGAGCAGCGTCGACTTCCCGGCGCCGTTGTGGCCGATCAACCCGAGCGCTTCGCCTTCGGCAATGTCGAAATGGATGTCGCGGAGCGCCCAGATGTCCTTCGTCGCGGGCGTGGTGCTGCGGCGAAACATCGCGCTGAAGCGATCGCGCAACGTCGTGTAGTCGATGCGATGCGCGCCGATGC
Source organism: Thermoanaerobaculia bacterium (assembly GCA_036383875.1). GTDB lineage: Bacteria > Acidobacteriota > Thermoanaerobaculia > Gp7-AA8 > Gp7-AA8 > QHVT01. Next base: position 3,751 of record DASVNL010000803.1, on the reverse strand, counting down.
GATACCGCTTGGAAATGTGCTCGATGGAGACGGAGGTCATCAGAGGACGTCGGCGAACAGCCGCTCCATTCTGCGGAAGTAGAACGCGCCGGAGACCACGAGCACGAGCGAGGCGACCACGGACCAGAGCAGCGCGGCCATCGGGATCGGCGCGCCGAACACGGTCGCGCGAAACGCCTCGACGATCCCGGTCATCGGATTCGCGATCGCGATCCAGTGGTACTTCGCGGGAATCGCGGAGAGCGGATAAACGACCGGCGTCGCGTACATCGCGATCTGCAGCACCCACGGAATGAGGATGCGCACGTCGCGATACTCGACGTTCAGCGCGGCCACCCAGAGTCCGGCGCCGAGGGAAAAGATCGCGGAGAGGAGGACCACCAGCGGCGCGAGGACGATCGTCCAGCCGGGCCAGACACCGAACCAGAGCATCGCGGGGATGAGCAGCAGCGCAGCAACTGCGAAGTCGGCGAGGTCGGTGCCGAGGTTGGAGATCGGGATGACCAGACGCGGGAAATAGACCTTCGAGATCAGGAACGACGCGCCGATCAGGCTGTTGCCCGCGCGGTTGATCGCGCCGGAGACGAAGTTCCAGATCAGGATGCCGGTCAGGACGAAGACGGGATACGGGACGCCGGTGTCGGCCTTGAGCTTCGCCACGCGGCTGAAGAGCAGCGTGAAGATGAGCATCGAGACGAGCGGCTGCCCCATGACCCAGAGCGCGCCGAGGAGCGTCTGGCGATAGCGGACTTTGAGGTCGCGCCACGCGAAGATGTAGAGCAGATCGCGATACGCCCACACCTCATTCAAAGCGAGCGAGCGCCAGCCGCTGGTCGGCTTGATGATGAGGGTGCGGGTCTCGGCGGTCATCCGTTCGCTAGTCTAGTCGTTAGTCGAGGCGGGGAATCGCCGCGCGACCATCGACCAGCGGAATCGGAGGCAAATCAGGCGCCACGATCGAACGAAGCTGCTCGCGCAATGCGTCGAGCGATGAGAAGTCGGTCTGCAGCAGACCCTGCAACGCTGCGAGATCGGCCGCGCGCAGACGAGGTTTCTTGTCGAGACACGCGTTGGTCTTGCAGCGATTCGTGCAGTACTTGCGCGTCTTGCGAGTTCGCGGAAATGCCGCGCCACAATGCAGGCAGTGACCCATCACGCTCCTCCCCTTCACAGAACACCGTTAATCAACGCCAGGAACGCGCATCGCGAAATTGCGCGTGGGATCCACGCGGCACTCGAAACTCACAATGCGATGCGTTGACAAACACTGTAGCGAGAGTTGTGCACACAGTCAACACGTTGACCGGTTGTCAGTTGCCGGTTGTTGGGGGAGTGGGAGGACAGGCACCTCCCGACAACTGACAACCGGCAACCGACAACCAAAGCCGGTATCATCGCGGCCAGCCCCGGTGGCGGAATGGTAGACGCTGCAGACTTAAAATCTGCTTCCGCGTAAGCGGAGTGCCGGTTCGAGTCCGGCCCGGGGCACCATCGGTTATCATTCGCGTCCTTAATCACCCCGCCGGAGGTTCCAATGTCCACTGCCCTCGAGATCAATCCGGGAGCGCCGCTGACGGCCCTTTCCGAAGAAGAACAGATGTTTCAGCAGAGTGTGCGCGACTTCGCGGTCGAGAAGATCCGCCCGCTCGTTCATCAGATGGACCACGACGCGAAGATGTCGCCGGAGCTCATCAAGAGCTTCTTCGAGCTCGGGATCATGGGCATCGAAGTGCCGGATCAGTTCGGCGGCGCCGGCTCGACGTTCTTCACGGCCGTGCTGGTCGTCGAAGAGCTGTCGCACGTCGACGCGTCGTGCGGCGTCTTGGTCGACGTGCAGAACACGCTCGTCAACAACGCCCTGATCCGCTGGGGCAGCGAAGGCCAGAAGTCCAAATACCTCGGCATGCTCTCCTCCGACACGGTCGGCGCGTATGCGCTCTCCGAGGCGGGGTCGGGGTCGGATGCGTTCGCGCTTGCGACCAAGGCTGAGGACAAGGGCGATCACTGGGTCCTCAACGGCCGCAAGCTCTGGATCACCAACGCCGCCGAAGCCGGAGTCTTCATCGTCTTCGCGAACGCGAATCCGGACGCGGGCTACAAAGGCATCACCGCCTTCCTCGTCGAGCGCGACTTCCCCGGCTTCTCCGTCGGCAAGAAGGAAGACAAGACCGGCATCCGCGCGTCGTCGACGTGCGAGCTGATCCTCGAGGACTGCATCGTTCCGAAAGAGAACGTCGTCGGCGAAGTCGGCAAGGGCTACAAGATCGCCATCGAGACGCTGAATGAAGGCCGCATCGGCATCGGCGCGCAGATGCTCGGCGTCGCGCGCGGTGCGCTCGAACACGCAATCGCGTACACCAAGGAGCGCAAGCAGTTCGGCACGCGCATCTCCGACTTCCAGGGTGTGCAGTTCCAGATCGCGCAGGCCGCGACCGACCTCGAGGCCGCGCGCCTACTGGTCTACAACGCCGCGCGTCTCAAAGACGCGGGCAAGCCGTTCCTCCGCGAAGCCGCGATGGCGAAGCTCTTCTCGTCGCAGGTCGCCGAGAAGGTGACGTCGCTGGCCGTGCAGCTCTACGGCGGCAACGGCTACACGAAGGAGTATCCGGTCGAGAAGTTCTGGCGCGACTCGAAGGTCGGCCAGATCTACGAGGGCACGAGCAACATGCAGCTCTCGACGATCGCCAAGACCATCCTCACCGATCGCCTGTAAATCGTTGAAGCGGCGGGCTCTCCGCCCGCCGCTTTTCACTCACTTCACGAAGCCTTCGGCCCTCACCTTTTCGACGATCGCGCGCGCGTTGTCATCTGCGCTGACGTTGACCGCGTCGATCACCAGCGCCGGTTCGAGTGGCGCCTCGTACGGATCGTCGATGCCGGTGAAGTTCTTCACCTTGCCTGCGCGCGCCTGGGCGTACATCCCCTTCACGTCGCGCGACTCGCAGACGTCGAGCGGCGCATCGACGAAGACTTCGAAGAAGCGATCCGCGCCGACCATCGCGCGGACGGCGTCGCGGGTCGCGCGATACGGACTAACCGCCGCGCAGACGACCGCGCCGCCATGTCGCACGACTTCCGCAGCGACGAAGCCGATCCGCACGATGTTCGTGTCGCGGTCCTCTTTCGAGAAGCCGAGGCCTTTCGAGAGGTGCGTGCGGACGATGTCGCCATCGAGGACGGTGACCTGGCGGCCGCGTTCCATCAGCAGTCGCACGACGGACTCGCCCGTCGTCGACTTGCCGGCGCCGCTGAGGCCCGTGAACCAGATGCAGAAGCCCTGGCGCTCGCGCGGCGGGTAGCTCTCCGCGAGGATCGTGGCGACTTCGCGGCGCGTGAACCATTCGGGAAGCGGGACGCCCTTGCCGAGGTACTCGTCGCGGACTTGCGTGCCGGAGATGGAACGCGTGACCGCGCCGGCCGGGACTTTCGAGCCTTCCTCGTAGCGATCTTCGCCCGCGAGGTAAACCAGCTCGTGGAACGGCAGCGGCTTGACGCCCGTCTCGGCGGCGTGCGTCGCGACGAGCTCCTGCGCGTCGTACGGCCCGTAGAAGCCGCCGCCCGGACTGGCGTGGTCGCGGCCGACGATGAGGTGATTCGCGCCGTAGTTGCGGCGGATCAGCGCGTGCCACAGCGCCTCGCGCGGCCCGGCCATGCGCATCGCCAGCGGGAGCAGCGAGAGGACGACGCGATCGCGGTCGAAGTAGTGTTCGGTCAATGCTTTGTACGTGCGGACGCGCGTGTAATGGTCGAC
>DASVNL010000802.1:0-2046 GCA_036383875.1 Thermoanaerobaculia bacterium | reverse complement strand
CGATGAACGCGTGGAGATGGAGCGCGAGACGCTGTTCCCGATCGCCGGTCTCGATGCGTCGCGCGCCGCGCAGTACTACCGCGTGCACGAGCTCGCGTCGCGCAGCGCATACGCAGGCAACGAGGCCGCGCGCCGCTATCTCGACGGTTCATTCACCGCCGACGAAGCGGCGGACTGGCTCACCACCTACGCGCTGATGGCGCCTGCGCGCGCGCGGCAACGCCTCAAGTTCTTCGACCAATATCGCTCCTACGTCATCAACTACAACCTCGGCAAGGACCTCGTCCGCGACTACGTCGAGCGTCGCGCGCAGGGCGATGCGAAGAAACGCTGGACGATCTTCGCGGAGTTGCTAGCGTCGCCGCGATTGCCGTCAGGCTTGCGCTTGGTGGGGTGAGTCGGCGGTGAGTCGAATGCCTTTGCGGCGGCGACGCATCGCCTGCGGTGTTGGCGCTCCTCGTCGATGTCCCGCATCGCCTGCGTCGCGCCGCCTTGCAGTCGACGCGTCGGCGCTCGCAAATCCATTCAACTCACCGCCGACTCACCCCACTAGCGACGCACGGATGTCGTCGAGCAGCATGTCGACACGATCGCGATGCGTGCGATGCGAGACGATCGCGATCCGGATCACGAATCGTCCGTCGAGCGTCGTCGGCGTGAGCATCACGCGCTTGCGCGCGAGGATGCGATCGAGGAGCGCGCACGTTGCATCGTCGCCGTCGCCGCGCACGCGGAACGCGCAGATCGTGAGCTGCGGCTCGGCGACGATCTCGAGCGCGTCGATCGCGCGCAGCTCGCGCATCACGTACTCGATCAGATCGAGCTTCTCGTCGAGCTGCTCGCGGAACGGCGCGATGCCGAACATCTTCAGCGGCAGCCACACGCGCAGTCCGCGAAAGTCGCGCGAAAGCTCCGGCGAGATCTCGCAAAAGTCGACCAGCTCGGCGCCATCCTGCATCGCCGGGAGATAGTCGGCGTGCAGCGAGTGCGCGCGTCGCAGCGTTTGCGCGTCGCGCACGAGGAGCGCGCCGGTGCCGAACGGCAGGAAGAGCGTTTTGTGCGGATCGAGGATCACGGAGTCGGCGAGCTCAATGCCGCGCAACGCCTTGCGACCGCGGTCCGTCATCGCGAAGAGCGCGCCGTACGCGCCGTCGATGTGGAACCACATCGCGTTCTCTTTCGCGATGCGCGCGAGCTCGGGCAAGTCGTCGATTGCGCCGGTGCCCGTCGTGCCCGCGCTTCCCGCGATCAGGAACGGCGTCCAGCCATCGGCACGATCGCGCGCGATTGCGTCTTCGAGCGCGTCGGTGCGAATGCGGAACTGCGCATCGACCGGAAGCTCGCGAATGTTCGCGTACGGAAAACCCGCGAGGTTCGCGGCTTTCTGAAACGAGTGATGGATCTGACTCGAGCAGTAAAGGGTGCCGCGCAGAAAGTCGTCAGGCAGCATCGCCTTGCGCGCAGCAACGATCGCGGTGAAGTTCGCGAGCGAGCCGCCGCTCGTCAGCACCCCGCCCGAATTGCTTGGGAACCCGAGGATTTCGGCGAACCAGCGCACGACGTTCGACTCGAGCTGCACGAGCGCGGGCGCCGCGGCGAAGATGCCGACGTAGCGATTCACGGCGTCGGCGATGAGATCGGCGACGGCCGCGTGGAAGATGCCGCCGCCGGGGACGTAGCCGAGGTAGCCGGGACCGGCGGAGGTGAACGTGCGGGGGATGGCGTCGTTGAAGAGGAAGTCGAGCAGCTCTTCGTACGGCGCGCCGGTTTGCGGCAGCGGCTCGATCAGCGTGCGCGCGTAGTCTGCCACGCCGTCGACGTTGATCGCCGGCTGCGACGGTAACGACTCGATGTGCGCGACGATGCGCTGCATCGCCTGGTCCACCAGGCGATGCATTTCATCCGCGTCAGGTTCGAGTACGTACTTCGTCACCAGATATCGCAGCGGTTCGCGCGAACCATCTTCGTGCCGTTCGGGCAGTTCCACGCGTCCTGAAACTCGGGCATGTTCTGCACGGTCATGTTGACGCGCGCGGGGCCGGGGGC
>DASVNL010000801.1:0-7947 GCA_036383875.1 Thermoanaerobaculia bacterium | reverse complement strand
TCGCCGTCGCTTTGCGCGATCTGCGAAAGCGAACAGCGCGACAACACGGACATCCTGCTCAAGGCGCACGCGTTCGTCGATCGCGGACTCGGCACGCACGATCTCGTCGCGGGTCTCGATCGTTTTGAAGAACAGCACCTCCTCGACGAACATCAAACCGGCAGCGACTTCGCGCTGTTTGTCTCGCGCGTGCAGACGAAAGACGGCGTGATCTATCCGGTCATCACGCCGTCGAATCAGAACGGCGGCGGGACGTTCATCCGCTGGATGCCCGTGTCGGTCGCGGCGGAGGACAGCAAGCTGCGCACGGACTCGCTGTTCATCAACGACACGTGGAATGCCACGCAGCACTGGACGATCTCCCTCGGCGCGCGATACGACCGCAATCACGGCGAGGACTCCGACGGCACGCTCGTCGCGAACGACGATCGCATTTCGCCGCGACTCGCGGTGCAGTACGACATCACCGGCACGGGGACGAATCGCATCAGCGCGTCGTACGCCGAATACGCGTCTCGCATCGCCGATTCGATCGCGACGTCGAATCAACTCGCCGGCAGTTCCGCCGCGATCGACTTCGCGTATCGAGGACCGCAGATCAACTCGACGAATCTCACGGTCCCGCTGGCCGAGGCTCTGCGGATGGTGTTCGAGTACTTCAATACGACGCAGGGCGGCGTCGCGAATCGCACGGCGCAGAATCTCCGCGCGAACGGCAGCCGCGAAGTACCGGGCTATTCGACGTACTTCGACGGCACGCTCTCCTCGCCGTACGTCCGCGAGCTCACGCTCGGCTACGGCATGGACCTCGGACTTCGCGGCTTCGCGCGCATCGATCTCGTCTCGCGCGACTGGCGCGACTTCTACGCGCTCAACGTCGACACGTCGACGCAGCACGTCACGACGCCGCTCGGCATCCCGGTCGATCTCGCGCTCGTGCGCAACACGAACGATCTCGAGCGCACGTATCGCGGCGTGCACGTTCAGTCGCGCTACGCGATCGGACACTTCGACGCCGGCCTGCACTACACGTACGCGAAGCTGCGCGGCAACGATGACGGCGAGACCGCGACCGGTCCAAGCGCGAACGTCGTGCCGTCGCTCTACTACCCCGAGTACTTCGACTACGCGAACAACAATCCGGTGGGTTACCTGCGCGGCGATCAACGCCATCGCGTGCGAGCGTGGCTCGGCTACACGTATCGCGCGTTCTCCGCGTCAGTGCTGCAGACGTTCGACTCCGGCCAGGCGTGGTCGGTCAGCGCGCCGATCAGCGTCGCGCAGTTCGCGACGAATCCGGGCTACGCGTCAATTCCGAACGGGCGCTACTTTTTCAGCGAGCGCGGCGCCTTGCGCACCGACGACGTGACGTCGACGAATCTCGCCCTGCGTTGGCAGCAACCGATCCTCGGCACGGAGTTGTTCATTCAAGCGGACGTGCTCAACGCATTCAACGAAGACGCAATCGCCGATCCGCAACGCCTCGGCACCGGCATCACGACGGCGGCAAATTCGACGACGCTCCAGGCCTTGGATCCGCGCACGACGACGCCCGTCCTCGGCGTGCACTACCAGCTCGCCGCGAACTTCGGCCAGCCGCTGAACAACCTCGCGTATCAGTCGCCGCGCACGATGCGCATGTCATTCGGCCTCCGGTTCTGAAACGAAACAGAGAACGGCGCATCCCGAGCATGCATTTGCATGTCATGCTCGGCGTATGCGCCGCATGACCGTTGTTGCACTGCTGCTTTTCGCACTGCCGCTGCTCAGCCAGACGCCCACGGTCATCGAGCTCGACTCGAAGGTCATGGAGGAAAAGCGGACCATCCTCGTGAGCCTGCCCGCGTCGTACGACACGGCGATGCGCGCGTATCCGGTGCTGTACATGACCGACGGCGCAGCGCAGCTTCCACACACCGCTGCGACCGTGGAGTTCCTCGCGCGCAATGGACGCATCCCCGAGCTGATCGTCGTCGGAATCAACAACACCGATCGCACCCGCGACCTCACGCCGACGAACGTCGTGAACCAAGCGTTCGACGGCCAGTCGTTCAACTTCCCGACGAGCGGCGGCGCGGATCGCTTCCTGACGTTCATCGAGACCGAGGTCATTCCGGAAATCGAGAAGCGCTACAGAACGGAGCCGTATCGCGTGTTCGCCGGCCATTCCTTCGGCGGCCTCTTCGCGATGCACGCACTCTTCACGAAACCGAAGCTGTTCAACGCGTGGATCGCGGTGAGCCCGACGCTGACGTGGGAACGCGACTACGTCGAGCGTCGCGCGAAGGAGTTTGTGCGCAACACGCGCGAGCTGAATGCGACGCTGGTGTTCACGCACGGCGACGAGCCGGAGCTCAAACTTCCCGCCGAGCGATTGAAGCGCCTGTTCGAATCAAAGAGCCCGCGCGGATTCGAAGCCACGTCGTTGTACTTCGGTGAAGAGGACCACGGCTCGGTCGTATTGCCGAGTCATTATGACGCTCTGCGCCGGATTTTCGGACCGTGGCGTTTCGCGATTCCGCGCGACGCAGACCCGAAGACGCTGTACGGCCGCGCCGAGCGTCACTTCGAAATGGTATCGAAGCGCACGGGCTACACGGTCGCGATTCCTGAAGCACTCACGAACGCGATCGGCTATCGCCTGCTCGCTGCGGGGTTGAACGCGGACGCAGTGACGGTGCTGCGCAAGAACACCGAGGCGTATCCGCAATCCGCGAATGTCTACGACAGCCTCGGCGAAGCGCTCGAAAAGAGCGGCAAGATCGCCGAAGCGCGGATGAACTACGAGCGCGCGTGGCAGGTCGCGAAAGCGCGCAACGACGCGAACACGGAAGTGTTCCGCCAGAACTACGAGCGACTGCGAATCGTGCCGTGAATCAGTGGAGCGGCGGGCTCTTAGCCCGCCGGCGTTCTCTGTTCGGCGGGCTGTGAGCCCGCCGCTCCACTCGTCAGAGTTTGTAGCGCTCGCGCAGGACCTTCGAGTGATGGCGCTCGTGGCCGAGGATCACGTACGCGAGGCCGAGCGTCGAGACGGCCTGGCCGTTCGCGATGCCGCGACGCGACCATGCGGCTTCGGGAAGATTGCGCAGCAGCACGATGGTCGCGCGACGCACGAGCGCGTAGTGCTCGGAGAGATCGCCGAGAGACCACGCGTCGAAGCCGGCGTTGTCGACGTACATGTTCTCGTCGAAGCCAGGCAGCGGATTCTGTTCGCCGCGCGCGACTGCGAGCAGCCGATAGCCGATGACGCGCTCGGCGTCGATGATGTGTCCAAGGACCTGCTTCACGCTCCACTTCTCGTCGGCGTAGCGATAGGCGGCTTTCGATTCGTCGAGTGAAGCAAGCAGTTTCTGCGTTTCGGAAGACTGCTGTTCGATCGCGCCGAGGATGTCATCTTCGGGGACGAGATCGACGTAGGCAGCGTGAGCGGGCGCGTAATCGTTGGACGTCGGACGCATGCCGACATCCTATCGTCAACCGTCGATGCGAATGAAGCTCTCGTAGTGATCGCGCGTGTAGTACAGCTCCCCTTCCGATCCGCGCACGATCCGCCGCGCGCCGCGATTCGATGCGCCCGGCGTTCGCACCGTGTATTCGCGGTAGTAGCCGCGCGGCCGCGACGGCAAACGTCCCTCTCGATTCGAGAACACCGTGCCGTCCTGACGATGCGGAAACGGTCCGTTGCGTTCGATCAGATCGAGCGTCTTCTCGACCTCCGCGCGTTCGTCTGCAGCAATCGCATCGAGCGGCGACGTCGCGCGTGTTGTGGTCGAGGGCTTCGGCGCTTCGACGCGTGTCGCGGCAGGTGTTGGTGCTGCTGATGTTTGCGTGACCGGCTTCGACGGCGTCGTGCGTTGCAGCCAGATCGCGACGACGATGGCGAGCAACGCGGCGAAGATCGGAGCGATGCGCTTGCGGCGTGGTTGCATCGGCATCACCACACCATCACCAGTTGCGCGTTAGGCGCGCTGTCGAGCCACACGTCGGTGAGCAGCATCATCTCGCGCGGCATGCGCTCCCACAACGCGCGTGCATTGCGCACCACGAGATCGGTGGGCTCCTCGAGATCGCTGAGGCATTCGTCGAACGCATCCCAGTTGTGGCCGAAGTAATCGGGCAACGCGAGAGCAGTCGCGAGCTCGGCGAAGAGCTCGTGCTTGTTCGTCGCGCTCCCTTCGAGCTCGGCGAAGCCGGAACGGAGATCGGGAAGCGCGTCGTCGTGCACGATGAGGATCACGGCGTGCAGGTTACGCCGTGACCGTCACCCGGCTCAACGTCAGATCGCCCGTCGCCGACAGCGCCACGTTGCGCATCCGCCGCGAATGCATCACGACTGACTGTCCGTAAAACAGCGGCACGACCGGCGCCTCATCGCGCACGAGTTGATGCAGCTCGCGCTTGTTTGCCTCGGTCGGATCTTCGCGGAAGCGCGCCAGCGCGGCGTCCATGATCTCGCTGCGATAGCGGCTGTCGTTCGAGTGATTGTCGCCCTCGGTCATCTTCGACCAGAGCAGCGCTTCGAAGAAATCGGCGGGATCGGGCGTGTCCGCGATCCATCCGGTCAGCGCGAGGTCGTAGTTGCCGCGCGCGAGATCGCTGACGAATTCGTCGGCGGTCTTCGTTTCGCGCAGGTCGATCTGAATCCCGACTTCGCCGAGCTGCCGCTGTACGGCCTGCGCGAGCGGCAGCGGCTTCGGCATGTACGGACGCGGCGCCCACGGCACGAGCAGCGTGAGGCGATGCGGCTTCGCGCCGCTCGCATCGAGCATGCGCTTCGCCTCGGCCCGATCGCTCGCCGGCATCCCGCTAGAACGTCCCATCATCGGCGGCAGCAGATTCGCAGCGATGAACGCGGCCGGATTCTTCTCGAACGACTTGCCTGCGAGCTCGTGCAGATCGAGCGCGAGTGCAATCGCGCGACGCACGTCAGCGCGCGCAAGCACGCGACGTTCGCAGTTGAACGACAGCAAGCCCGTGGAGTTGCCGGGCTGCATCGACGGCGCGACGCCGGTGAACTGATACGCGCCGAAGTCGGCCATGGTCATCGCGGTCGTGAGATCGACTTCGCCGGTGCGCAGCGCCTCGGCGAGCACTTTCGGATTTCCGTTCTCGTCCGCGGGGCAGACGCGGAACTCGAGCTCGTCGACGCCGGCCGTGCCGTGATGATGCGGATTGCGCACGAGCTTGAAGACCTTCGCGCCTTGCAGCAGGCGGAGGTTCGGGCGGCCGTCGAACATGTACGCGCCGGTGCCGTGGAGCTGCATGCCGCGATCGAGAACGATCGCGCAGTTGCCCTGCGTCAGCGTGAGGTCGAAGCGCGGATTCGGACTCTTGAGCGTGAACCAAACGCGATCACCGCGCGCGTCGACCACGGCCTTCGCGGTGAGGACCTTCGAGCCGCGCAGCGAACGCGCCGCGAGCTCCGCCGTCAGCGGCGTGCCTTCAGCGAAGCGGATTCCCGGCCGGATCGCCGCGGAGTATTCGAGTTTCGATTCCTGACGCAGCGGCTCGAAAACGAGCGGCTGCACTCTCGTGTCGCCCGCCGCGATCGCGTACGGCGCATCGAAGATCTGACCGAGGATCAAGCTGCTGATGCTGTCGACCGCTTCGCGCGGATCGAGGTGGCCGATCGGGCTGAGGATGCCAATGCGCACCATCTTCGATGCTGGCGCCGTTGGCGTCGCCGATTCGTACATGTGTCGTTCCTTCCTGCCGTGGGGATGGAGTGGTGTGGAGCCGGAAGTCTATCGAGATCAGCTCACGCGGACAACTACGAACGTGACGTCGTCGTTGGGGGCAGAATCGCCTCTCCACCGGCGCACACTATCAGCGAGCGCGGCAATGACGCCAGAGGCAGAATCCTCACGCGACGCGGCCGCGAAGGCCTCGAGCGCGCCGACGTAGCCGACTTGCTGGCCCTCTTCGTTGATCAGCTCCGGGAATCCATCCGAAAGGAAAAGCACGGTGTCGCCGCTCGACAGCGCGACGCTGGTCTGCTCGTAGTCGACGCCGAGGGTGCCGAGCGGCGTCGCGGCGAGTCCGACTTCCTCGACCTGCTGGTTCGCCGCGCGATGAATGAGCACCTGCGGCATGCCCGCCGACGCGAGCGTCAGCATCGCGTTTTCGAATCGCGCGACGGACAGCGACATCGCCATCCGGCCGAGGTCCATCTTCTTGATCTTCTCGGCGGCGTCGCTGAGGAACACGGACGGCGCGATGGTGTTCGTGTACGCCGCGAACAGCGTCTTGATGACCGTGACCATCGTCCCGGCCTTCGCGCCATGTCCCGTGGCGTCGCCGATCGTGACGGTGTACGCGTCGCCGGCGACATGGAAATCGTAGTAGTCGCCGCCGACTTCCGTCGCCGTGCGCGTGAAGACCGCGACGTCGTACGACGGATGCTGCGGCACTTCTTTCGGCAGCATCGAGAGCTGGAAGCGTCGCGCATCTTCGAGCTCGACGCTCTTGCGCTCGTACTCGACCGCGAGGAGTCGCTGCTGCAGTTCCTGTTCTTTCTGCGCGCGCTGCTGTTCCAGGAGTTTCTGCTGGTTGTGGCTCAGATCCTCGGCCATGCGATTGAACGCGCTGGCGAGTTGTCCGAGCTCGTTCTTCGTCTTCACCGGGAGACGCGTCATCAGGTCGCCGTGCGCGATGCGCTCCGCGCCGTCGGTGACGAGTTTGACGTCGCGCGTGAGGTGATTCGAGAGCGGCACCATGCCGATCAACGCGAAGGCGATCATGCCGAGTCCGAGGCCGAAGTTGCGCGCGGCGGCGTTGCGCAGTTCGAGGAGGTTCTCCCCGACCGGACGAGCGACGCCGATCTTGAGGCCGCTCTGCGGATCGACAGAGGTCGAGACGATCCATCCTTCGATGCCCTTGACCGATTGCCCTGTGCGCAACCGTTCCGCGATGCCGAGGCGATCGAGCTGCGCTCGCTCCTCGGCGTTGCGCGTGTAGATGTTGTTCTCACGATCGATCGCAAACGCGACCTCGCCTGCGTCGTCGGAGCTGTTGCCGAGCACGCGGCGCACGACCTGTTCGGGACTCACGTGCGCGCGCAACTGGCCGACCACTTCGCCTTCGCTGCGCACCGGCGTTTGGAAACTGCGGCCGAGGATGAGCGACGCGGACTTCTCGGACGCCTTCGCCTTCGCCTGGTCGTTGGCCGTCTGACGTCGCACCGCGCCCTGATCTTTGCGCGGCTTCGTTTTCTTCGGCTCCGTCTTCGTGGCGACTTGCGTCGACGATGCAACGACAGGCGTCGACTCGACCTTCGGCGTCGGCGTGACTTGCGGAGTCGGTGCGACGACGACGCCGCTCTGACGATGCATGTCGCGCGCGAGTTGCATCGCGGCGCGTTGTTCGCGCGCGACCTTCTGCGCATCGCGCACGTGCGCCTGGAAGCGCTTGCGGTCCTCGATCACGACGCGGCGCAGTTCTTCCTGCGCGCGCTGCATTTCTTTCTGGATGTCTTCGCGTTCTTCCTGCGGCAGGTTCATGTCGCTGAGACGCGTGCCGAGGCTCGAGACTTCCGTGATCAGCTCCTGCTGCGCCTCGGACATCACGTAACGCGGCACTTCAATCGCCGGCAATTCGATGACGATCGGATGGCGCGGCGCGGGTGGCGCCGGCGGCGGCGCGACCAGCGTCGCAACAGGCGCGACGGGCGCCGCGGGCTGCGGCGTTTCGGGCTCGTCTTCGGGATCTACGTCCGGATCGGGATCCGGATCCGAGTCGAGGTCGGCCACGCCTTCCGCGAGTTGCACCGGCGCTTGCGGTGCGCGAACGGGCTGGAACTCGAGCGCGTCGACGAGCGAAGCCGCGTCGCCCATCACGGTCACGATGCTGCTGACGTCGGTCGAGTTGCGATCGGAGATCGGGAACGACGAGACGACGGTCAGGCGCTGTTCGATGTCCGCGCGAATCGCGGCCAGGCGCCGGTCCATC
>DASVNL010000800.1:0-9209 GCA_036383875.1 Thermoanaerobaculia bacterium | reverse complement strand
CGTGGCCAGTCGTCGCGAGCTGACGTTGCTCGCAGCGAGTCCGTTGCGCGCGGCGATGTCGTCGATGTGGCGAACATTTTTCCATCGGCACCAGATCGCCGCGGTCGGATGTTCGTCATTGCGCTCGATGAGGTTGAGCTTACGGCCGATGAAGTTCGCGCGGCCGCTCGCGTCGAGCACCCAGCGGCACTGCACTTCGCGCGGCTCGCCGTTCACGTCGAGCGTGATGCGATGGTCGAAGTCGCCGAACGTGACGTCGAGCGCGCGCGCCGGCCGCCAGAGCTCGGCACCTTCCGCGACCGCGGTCGCAAGAATGTGCTCGTCGAGTGCGTCGCGGCGCAATTGAAACGCAGGCACCGTGCTGCGGATGAACCCGCCGGTTTCAGACGCGTCCTTGTGGCCCGTGACTTTGTCGTTCGAGAACCAGTAGCGCAGTCCCTCTTTCGGTAACTGCTCGCGCTCGAGGTGCTGCCAGAGCGCGAGTCGGCGCGTGAGGAACATCGCCGACATCTCGGTCGTCGCCTCACCGACTTTCTCGTCGAATGCTTCCGCTTTCTCGACGATCAGCACGCGCAGTTCAGGACATTCGCGACGCAGCAACAGCGCTGTCGACGCGCCACTGAAGGCTCCGCCAAGCACGACGACATCGAACCTGTTTTCACTGGTCTGCATGCTAGGATTCGCGCCCCACATGGAATCCATTCGCGATCTGTTTCATTTCCTGACCGACGTCCGCGGTCTCGTGCAGGCAGGCGGATACATTGCGCTTGCCATCATCGTCTTTACCGAGACCGGATTGATGATCGGATTTTTCCTGCCGGGCGATTCACTGCTCGTCACGGCCGGCCTGTTCGCCGCGAAGGGCGACCTCAATATCGTCTGGCTCAACGTGCTGCTGATGTTCTGCGCGATCACCGGCGACGCGACCGGTTACTACATCGGCAAGAAACTCGGCCCCGCGCTCTTCCGCAAAGAAGACTCGCTGCTGTTCAAGAAAAAGCACCTCATCGCCACGCACGAGTTCTACGAGCGCCATGGCGGCAAGACCATCATCATCGCGCGCTTCGTCCCGATCGTGCGCACGTTTGCACCCGTCGTCGCCGGCATGGCCGGCATGTCGTATCGCCGCTTCGCTCTGTTCAACGTCGTCGGCGGCATCGGCTGGGTGTTCTCGATGACGATGATCGGCTACCTGCTCGTCACGTTCTTCCCCGCGACGGAGCGCCACATCGAGAAGGTGATCATCATCGTGATCTTCGTCTCACTCCTGCCGGGCATCATCGAGTACCTGCGGAACCGGAAGAAGAAGCCCGCGGTCTAGTGCGTTAGCGCGGCGATGGCTTGTTCGGCCTGCCAGAGATGGCGGCGCTGGTGCGCGGTGATGATGCGGAACGCGGAGTAGACGTTGTACTTCACGCGCTTGTCGAAGGGCGAGACGATCTTGACGCGTCCGAGGTCGAGATCGCTCGCGCCGCGCACGAGCTCTCCGAGTTTTTCCTGCAGCGACGCGAACTCGCCAAACGCCTCGGCCTTCGCGCGGACAGCGCGAGGAACGAACGGCGCCGCGGTCTTCACGCGCTGACGGATCGGCGGCTCGAGGAACCAGCGGAGGATGCGGCCGAGGAGGTCCATCTTCGGCGGCTTGCGTGCGACGAGCTTGCGCTTGCGCGCGTCGGCGAGGGCGTCGCGCAGCACGGGGATGAACTGCTCGGTCGAGATGCTGAGGTGCGAGATGCATTCGGCCGCGGACCAGCTTTTCGGATTCGGACGGACAGTGAAGAGCCGACCATCCGTCGACTTGACGAGCGTCCACGCGCGGGCGGTCGCCTCGTTGAGCTCACGCTCGATGTCCGTCATCGCCTCCGCAGTCGCGCTCACGTTTTACTCTTTCTTCAGGATCGCTTCGCCCAGCTCGCGCGAGCGCCGCGTCGCCGCCTCGACCGCGTTCATCAGCGTCGTGCGCACGCCGCCATGCTCGAGCGTGTGTAGTCCGGTGATCGCGGTGCCGCCAGGCGACGTGACCATGTCTTTCAGCCGTCCTGGATGTTCGTTCGTTTCGAGCAAAAGTTTCGCCGATCCGAGGACGGTCTGCGCTGCGAGCAACTGCGCGGTCCGTCGCGAGAGTCCGACTTTCACGCCCGCATCGCTGAGCGCCTCGAGGATCAGAAAAACGTACGCCGGTCCCGATCCCGAGAGTCCGGTGACCGCATCCATCTGCGATTCTTCGAGAATGACGGTGAGTCCGATCGCGTCGAAGATTTTCTTCGCATCGGAAAGGTCGGACTCGCGCGCATGTTCTCCGCCCGCAATCGCCGTCGCCGCAGCATCGACGAGCGCCGGCGTGTTCGGCATCGCACGAACCACGCGCGTCCCCCGTGCCAATCGCGACTGAATCGCCGACACGGGAATGCCCGCCGCAATCGAAATCACGAGCGCATCCTTCGCAATCGCATCGCCGACTTCTTCGAGCACGCGACTGAGGATCTGCGGCTTCACGGACAGCACGACGATCTGCGCACCCGCCGCGACTTTGTTGTCCGTCGACGTCTCGATGCCATACGCGTCGCGCAACTCGCGCATCCGCTCCGCCCGCGGCCCCGAAGCAAACACCCGCCCCGGCGAGAAATCCTCCCCGCGCAACAACCCCCGAATCATCGCCTCGGCCATATTGCCCGCGCCGATGAACCCAATCGTCTTTGGTGTGTGGTCGCTCAAGGTGGCGCGTAGTTTACGTGAGGATCGCGCGGAGCTCGCGGATCAGAGGGGGCAGGTCCTCTGTCGTCGTGGTCCAGACGATATTCAAATCGAGCTCGAAGTATGCGTGCACGATCCTGTGCCGCATCCCGATGATCGCATCCCAATCGATGCCCGGCGTCCGGGCGCGATACTCCTCAGTGACTTTCGATGCAGCTTCGCCAATGATCTCCAACGCTCGCACCATCGCGAACAGCAACATCTGATCGTTGTCCAGGTCAGCTCGCACTCGTCCGTTGAGAAACGTCAACGCCGTTTCCGCGGCGTCCAACATGTGTTCGAGGCGATTGCGATCGTCAGGCCGCTTCATACTGCACGCTCGCTGTTTGCACGACCTCGTCGCGGAAGTAGCGGCTCAGTTCAGCGGCGGTACGCAAATCCACTCGACGGCCACCAATCAACGCAGACAACTCCATTTGAATCCGAACCATCCCGAAGTAGCCCGGAGTGCGGCCTGCCTCGAACTCCACAAGCAGATCCACATCGCTGTCCGGCCCGGCCGTCCCCTTCAGAAAGGATCCAAATAGCGACAGCCGCTTGATGCCGTGCTTCCGGCAAATCTCCGCAAGCTCGTCCGGTGGAAAAATCATCATGATTGCTTATTAAACAACAACGGCGAGCCGAGGCTCGCCGTTGTCGTCATGCCGCGTCGGTGCCGTGGCATTTCTTGTATTTCTTGCCTGATCCGCACGGACAGGGGTCGTTGCGGCCGACTTTGCCTGCTGCGCGTTTGACCGGCGCGGGGGCTTCTTTCGGCGCGCCGCTGAACGTCATCTGTTGTTTCGGCGGCTGCGGGGGCAAAGCGCGAGACACGCGTTGCGATTCTTCGCGTTCGCCCTGGCTGGTGCTGCCGCTGCCGCCGGCGAGCTCGATCTTCCAGAGGATCTTGACCACGCGATCCTGGATGCGCTCCATCATCGACTGGAACATCTCGAACGACTCGCGCTTGTACTCGATGAGCGGGTCGCGCTGACCGTAGCCGCGGAGGCCGATGCCTTCCTTGAGGTGGTCGATGTTCAGCAGGTGATCTTTCCACTGCTGGTCGATGACCTGGAGGAGCAGGTACTTCTCGTTGAGGCGCATGTTGTCCGCGCCGATGAGATTTTCCTTCTCCTCGTAGCGGCGATTGACAGCCTCGGTGATTTTGTACTTCACGTCCTCGCGACGATCCGCCTGAAGATCGACGTCCGCCGTGCGGAGGTCGAGACCGAAGTAGTCGTACAGCTCCGCGTTCAGTTCCGCTTCGTCCGGAACTTCGCGATCGCCTTCCGGATAGTGCGTGTCGACGAGGTACGCGACGATCTCGTCCGCCGAGTTGAGGATGTACTCGCGACCTTCGCGGCCATCGAGAATCGAGCGTCGCAGCGTGTAGATCGACTCACGCTGCTTGTTCATCACGTCGTCGTACTCGAGCAGGTGTTTACGCGCTTCGAAGTTGCGGCCTTCGACCTGCTTCTGCGCGCGCTCGATCGCACGCGTGACCATGCCGTGCTCGATGGGAACGCCTTCTTCCATGCCGAGGCGTTCCATGATGCCCATGATCCGATCGCCGCCGAAGATGCGCATCAGATCGTCTTCGAGCGAGAGATAAAACCGCGATGAACCGGGGTCGCCCTGACGTCCGGAGCGTCCGCGCAACTGATTGTCGATGCGGCGCGACTCGTGACGTTCGGTACCGACGATATGCAATCCGCCGAGGCGCACGACCTCTTCGTGATCGCCCTTCCAGTCGGCCTTGATCTCTTCCTCGATGCGCTTCCGCTCCGACGCATCCTCGATTTCGCGCGTCTTCTGCGCCGCGAGGAACTCGGGATTGCCGCCGAGGAGAATGTCCGTGCCGCGGCCGGCCATGTTCGTCGCGATCGTGACCGCGCCCTTGCGGCCCGCCTGCGCGACGATTTCCGACTCGCGCTCGTGATGCTTCGCGTTGAGCACGACGTGCGGCACGCCGCTTTTCTTGAGCGCAGACGACAGCGCCTCGGACTTTTCGATCGAGATCGTTCCGACCAGCGACGGCTGTCCGAGCTTCTGCTTTTCCTTGATCTCCTGCACGATCGCGTCGAACTTCTCACGCTCCGTGCGGTAGACGAGATCGGGCTGATCGCGCCGCTGCATGATGCGGTTCGGCGGGATGACCACGACCTCCAGCTTGTAGATCTTGTCGAACTCCGCGGCTTCCGTATCGGCCGTACCGGTCATGCCGGCCAGCTTCTCGTACATGCGGAAGAGGTTCTGGAACGTGATCGTCGCGAGGGTCTGGTTCTCCGACTCGATGCGCACGCCTTCCTTCGCCTCGACCGCCTGATGCAGACCGTCGGACCAGCGGCGTCCCGGCATCAGACGCCCGGTGAACTCGTCGACGATGAGCACCTCGCCGTCTTTGACGACGTACTCGACGTCGTTGCGGTACAGCGACGCCGCACGCACGGCCTGCGTGACCGCGTGCAGGAGGTCGATGTTCTGCGGGTCGTACAGCTCGATTCCGCCAAGGAGTTTCTCAGCGTGCAGCACGCCTTCCTCGGTGAGAACCGCCGTGTGCTGCTTCTCGTCGATCTGGTAGTCCGTGTCTTTGATCAGCTTCGGCACGATGCGCGCCGCGGTGTAGTACTTCTCCGTCGATTCCTCGGACGGACCGCTGATGATCAGCGGCGTACGCGCCTCGTCGATCAGGATCGAGTCGACTTCGTCGACGATCGCGTACACCGGATCGCGCTGCACCATCGCCTCGAGGTCGAACTTCATGTTGTCGCGGAGATAGTCGAAGCCGAACTCGTTGTTCGTGCCGTACGTGACGTCGCAGCGATACGCGGCCTGGCGCTCGCGATCGCCGTGCGGGTTCTGAATGACGCCGACGGTCAGGCCGAGGAACTTGTAGATGCGGCCCATCCACTCGGAGTCGCGGCGCGCGAGGTAGTCGTTCACCGTGACGACGTGGACGCCGCGGCCGGTGAGCGCGTTGAGGTAGACCGGCAACGTCGCGACGAGCGTCTTGCCTTCACCGGTCTTCATCTCGGCGATCTTGCCGCGATGCAGGACGATGCCGCCCATGAGCTGCACGTCGAAGTGACGCATGCTCAGAACGCGTTTGCCCGCCTCGCGGCAGACCGCGAACGCCTCGGGCAGCAAGTCATCGAGCGCGGCCTGCAGGTCCGCTTTCGCGGCCTTGATCGCGTTCTCGTCGCGGGGAACTTCTTTTTTCACTTCGTCGATGGCGGCGACGACGGGACGCAGGCGCTCGCGAAACTCAGTGGTTTTCGCGCGCAACTGCTCGTCCGTCAGCCGGCTCACCTCGGGCTCGAGCTCGTTGATACGCTCGACGATCGGCTTCATCGCCTTCACGTCGCGCTCGTGCTTCGAGCCGAACAGCATGGTCAGAAATTTGTCGATCATGTCGGTTGAACCTTATCAAATCAGCGTCTCAGGAGTTCCAGACGCTCGTACGTCATCCAGGTCTGGTGCCCGAGAAAGATCACCAACGCGAAATAGAGGACGGCAATTGCCGCACGTTGCGGAGGGGTCACTTCGTAGAACCGCTTGTCCGTTTTCTCACGCTCCAGCGACGCGTAAACCTGGAACGCGGCGAGCACAGCAATGAGGATGATGAGCGGGTTCGGCTGGTCGATGATCTTCCAGATGATCACGCCGCCGCCGAAGATCCACATCCACTTCGAGACGGCCGCGGAGATCCGCCCGCCGTCGAGCATCCCGATCGGGACGAGGTTGAAGAGGTTGATCATGAAGCCCATGCAGGCGATGAGCAGCCAGAGCGGATCGGCCGTCCATTTGTAGATCTGCAGACAGACCAGCGACGCCAGCGTGCCCGCGAACGGACCAGCCAGGCCGATGATCGCGTCGTCGTACGCGGTGCGCGGCTGATCTTTCAGCGTGACCGCACCGCCGATGAACGGGACGAAGACCATGAAGCCCGCGCGCAGGCCTTTCGCGCGGATCGCGACGGCGTGGCCGATCTCGTGAATCAGGGTGATGACGACGAAGCCGATGACGACGCCGAGGGGGAACTGCGTGGCGTAGGCGGCGATCGTGACGACGAAGGATCCGCCCGCGATCGCGTACTGCATCGCCCCGAACCCTTCGAACGGATTCACGAACAGGACGCGGATCTTTTCGACGAAGAGCAGCAGAAACGCCTTCGCCTTCAGTGCCCCCACGCCGACCAGCAGGAGCAGCCCTGAAATCCACTTCGTAAAGGAACGGCGCCGAGGCGCGGAAGAGTCCATGGAACCCGAGGATTCAACGTGAGTTGGGGCCGCGTATTCCTTGGTTTCCGTCGTCGTCGGAACGAGTGATGAGTGATGAATGATGAGTGATGACGGGCGATCCAAGCGCGACGCTCTCCGCGCTTGCGACACATGTCATCACTCATCATTCATCATTCATCACTCGTATCGACGGCCACCAGACCCGCAAGCCAACATGCGAGAATCCCCCCGTGTCCGTCGATGATCTTCGGCAGCAGCTTCGGGAGCGGGGGTATCTCACGCACGGGATCGAGCGGTGGTTTGCGCTCAATCCGTGGAGCTCTCGGGCGTTTTGGGTGGAGCTGACGACGGTTGCGTTGAAGGCGGCGATTTTGATGGCGGTGTTCGGGGCGTTGCCGCTCACCGCGATCATGCTGTTCCGCGACGCGCCACTGCACGCCTTCGAGACCCTCGGCCTCTTCGTCACCTACTTCGCGGCGTGGCTCGTCGTCTGTTTTGCGTTCGTCATCGCGATTGCGCTCGTGTTGAAAGTGCGACCCGCTTTGCCGATCGACACGCCGCGTGCGCTCCTCGCGATCTCCGTCGCGACCGGAGTGGTGATGGTCGCGCCGATCGCATTGTGGTGGTACCGGTTCGACACCGCACCGAACCTCCCCGAGCTCGCGGCGGGCGTCGCGCTATCCGTCGTCTTCTTTCTCGTCGTGACCGTCGTGTTGTCCGCGGCGCTGCTGTCGTTCTCGATTTACGAGATGCGGCGCATCCCTGCGATTCACGCAAAGCCGCGCACGATTCCGATCCTCATCGCCGCGCTCGCGCTCATCGGCCTGCTGTTCGTGCCGGCGTACATCGATCGCGATCGGCCGCTCGCGCAGCCGATGGTCGTCACGACGCCGACGTCTTCGCGCGTGGCGCTGATCGCCGTCGACGGGCTGACGAACGAGATCCTTCGCTCGCGCCCCGACATCGTGAAGATGTTTCCGCACGTCGCGACCGTCGCGACGATCCGCGGCGATTCCACCGCTGAGCGCTGGGCGTCGCTCGGCACGGGCGTGCGCACCGAGGAGCATGGCGTGCGGGCGATTGAGGGCGTGCGGTTTCGCGGCGGTGCGCATGTGCTGCAGCGCATCTCGCGTGCGGACTGGGTGCTGATGAACTTCGCGCCGCTGATCGGCATCGCGCGGCGCGAGCCGTTGCCGCCGACCGTGCGTCGGCGCGACTACATCTGGGAAGTCTTCGCAGAGCGCGGCGTCACGAGCGTTTCCGTGAACTGGTGGGCGACCGCGGACGACAAGGCCGCGGGACTCACGTCGATCGGACCGGAGTCGATCTTCACGAGCGCGCGCGGTGATGCCTTGCGCGTCGACGCCGTCGCGGTCGAGCGCTTCAGACAAACTCTCGACCGCCAGTCGCCGCGATTCGCAACTGTGTATCTGCCCGCGCTCGACGTGATCCTCAACCGACTGCCGCTCGATCCGACCACGCGCTTCGCGACGTCGCTCCGTGCGCTCGACGGCATCGTCCCCGCGATCGCCGACGCACGCGCGCGCGGCTACGAGGTCGTCGTGACCGGCATGCCCGGCGACGGGCAAAGCGGCACCGCCGTCATCGCGTCGACGATTCCGTTCGATGGGAAAAGCGCGTGGGACGTCGCGCCGGCGATCCTCGATACGATGGGTTTCCCGCCGTCGAGCGAGATGCCCGGATCCGCGAAGACCTCGCTCGCGCGCATCGCGACGTACGGCCCGCGCGACATCGAAGCGTCGGCGCAGGCGGTGAACGAGGAGTACTACCAGAATCTCAAATCGTTGGGATATATCCGGTAGTTGGCGGTTGGCGGTTGGCGGGGGACCACCTCCCGTCCCCGGTTCCACCGACAACTGACAACCAGCAACCGACAACCAAAAGGGGATTGAATGAAACGAATACTCGTTCTCGCGATGCTCGCGATCACGGCCACCGTGGCCAGCGCGCAGCGCGTCATGACGTACGACGACCTCGCGGCGATGAAGCGCATCGGCTCGGCGAAGGTGTCGCCGGACGGGAAGTGGATCGCGTACGACCTCACCACGACCGACCTGCCGAACAACAAGCGCACGACCGCGATCTGGTTGATGCGCGCGGATGGCAGCGGTGCGAAGCAGATCGTCGACGGCTCGGGCGCGACGTGGTCGCCGGACGGCAAGACCATCGCGTTCACGACCGGCGGACAGATCGCGCTGTACGACGTCGCCGCGG
>DASVNL010000799.1:0-4302 GCA_036383875.1 Thermoanaerobaculia bacterium | reverse complement strand
AGTGGCGTCCCCAACGGGATTCGAACCCGTGTTGTCGCCGTGAAAGGGCGATGTCCTAGGCCTCTAGACGATGGGGACGGACGGTGATGCTGTGACACGCGGCGGGTGGTGAGCCCGGTAGGGATCGAACCTACGACCAATTGGTTAAAAGCCAACTGCTCTACCACTGAGCTACGGGCCCGCAACTTCAACGAACGATGGCGAGCCGCGCTCGCGAGGGTGGTCAAAATACGGATGCGTCGGCATCCTGTCAACCTGACGTCGCGAAGAACGTGCCGGCCCCCTCACTTATTGCGCTTGCAGACATTCGTCAAAGCCGCGCTTGGCGATCGTGAAATCTGATCGCCTGCATTGACCGGGTCATGTACCCGCAGCAGAATGCGCGCGGTCCAACAATCGATCAGCCGGACTTCGCGTATGGCGTGTTTCTCCCGCGTGCGTGACCACTGCTCTGACACGCTGAATCGCCACCACGAGGGATTGCATGAATCGTCTTCCGGCCCGCCTTGTTCTTGTCTTCGCTTTCTTTCTCGCTCCCGCGTTGCATGCGGCCCTGACCGTCCAGCCCATCACCTGGAACGTCATTGGCCTCGACAGCAACGATCCGCTCAGCGGGCCGAAGTACTTTCCCGTCGGCGCGCGCGTCTGCAGCAACGTCGCGACCACCAACGTCTCCGTCTCCTTCGTGTGGGACTCCCCGAACCCGTTCGTCAACCTGCGGACCGGCTCCCTGTCGACAATCAACCTCCCTTCGATCGGCGCGGGCGGCTGCGCGGATGCCTACTTTGAAGTCGAGGTCACGCAGGTCCCCGCGGCCTTCGACACCACGCGGCGCTACCACATCACCGCGACCGACGTCTCCGGTACCGCCTCGTCGCCGACGCCGCGCGAGGTCTACATCGAGCACCTCATCTCCCAGAACCGCAACTCCATCTCCGACGTCAAGTTCGGCACCAGCGTGCCGTCCCTCGTCTCCGTCCCCGCGGGCGGCGGGATGAGCATGGTCGTCGGCAACACCTACGTGGTGCAGCTCATCGGCGGCACCGCGACCCAGGGCTACAACCAGTTCGAAGAGTTCATCAACTTCTCGAACACCGTCTTCCAGATCCTCTCCGTCCAGACCACGTACTCCGCGAACAACTCGCCGTACGTCACCGGACCGTTCCCCGCCGTCGCCGACAAGCTCTACGCCGACGCCTGCCGCTGGGACAACGATCCGAACAGCCCGACCTACCTCGAGTGCGTCGGCGGCGACTTCAAGTCCGGCGGCACGAACGTCGTCACCACGTACACCATCAAAGTCGTCGGTGGCGGCGGAACCACCGAGTCGCTCAACGCGCTGCTGTACGACTTCTCCGGCAGCAGCTTTCACTACAACGCCGACTGGTCCTCGTCCGCGCGCATCGCGAACATCATCGACCCGACCACGTCCACGATCTCCAAGAGCTTCAGCCCGAACCCCGCGCCGCTCAACGGCGTCTCGGCGCTCACGTTCACGCTCACCAATCCGAATCCCGGAACGCTGAGCGGATACAACTTCGTCGACAACCTCCCGGCGAACCTCGTCGTCGCCACGCCTCCCGCGACGACGACCACCGGCTGCGGCACGCCGACACTGACCGCCGTCGCCGGCTCGAGCACCATCAACTTCTCGAACGGCACACTCGCCGCGAACAGCACCTGCGTCGTGAAGGTCAACGTCACGCCGACTGCGACCGGCGCGCTGAACAACACCACCGGCAATCTCTTCATCGGCACGATCGACACTGGCGACAACGCAGCGGCGTCGCTGACCGTCAACACCGCGCCGCCTCCCGGCACCGGCTTGTGCAACCTCGTGCTCGCGCGCTGGAACTTCCCGACGGGCATGAGCACCACGGCGCCCGCCGCGACCGTCGCGAACGTCACTGCCACCGCGAGCGCCGGCGCCGGACTCGCGCCCGCCTTCAGCTCCACCGACAACACCATCACTCCGACGGGAACCGGCTCGTGGCGCTCCAACGGCGGCACCGCCGTCGGCACGCCGCTCAGCACCGCGAACAACGATTACTTCGAGTTCGCCATCGACACCACCGGCCAGACCTCGGTCACGCTGAACTTCGACGCCTACCGCACCAACAACGGCGCGCATGGCATCGCGGTCTACTGGGGCACGTCGGCCACGCCGCCGGGCACGCAAGCCTTTGCGACCGACGTTGCGCTCCCGTCGGCCACGACCTGGGTTCCCCTCACGCACACCTTCAATACCGGCCTCAATCCCTCCGGCACCACCTACTTCCGGATCTACGTTTACAACGCGAACAACGTGAACCCCGGCGCGGACGTAAACATCGACAACGTCGTCTTCACCGGATGCGGTACGGCGACGCCGCCGTCGATCGCGAAGTCGTTCGCACCCGATCCGATCGCCGTGAACGGCGTCTCGACGCTGACCTTCACGCTCACGAATCCGAACGCCGCGGCGCTCGCCGGCGCGGCGTTCAACGACACGCTGCCGGCGGGCGTGCAGGTCGCGGCGACGCCCTCCGCGGCGACGACGTGCGCGGGCGCGACCTGGGCTCCGGCCGCGGGCAACACGACACTCACGTTCAGCGGTGGCACCATCCCGGCCAGCGGTTCCTGCACCGTCAGCGTCAACGTCACCGCGACGACCGCCGGCGCGCACGCGAACGTCAGCGGCTTCCTCTCGACGACCGAAAGCGGCACGTCGATCACCACCGTCGCCACCGACACGCTGACCGCGGTGCTGCCGCCGTCCATCGCCAAGCAGTTCGATCCGAATCCGATCGTCGACGGCCAATTCACGACGCTCACGTTCACGATCACCAATCCGAACCAGGACAACGCGCTGAGCGGCGTCGCGTTCGGTGACACGTTCCCGGCCACGCCCGGCGTGATGACCGTCGCGCCGACGCCGAATGCATCGACGTCTGGTTGCGGCGCGCCAACGTTTTCGCCGATACCAGGCGCGGGCTCGATCTCGTTCTCCGGCGCGACGATCGCAGGCGGCGCGACGTGCATCGTCAGCGTCGACGTCACCGTGTCCGAGCCCGGCTCGTACATGAACACGACCGGCCCGGTCTCGCACGTCATCAACGCGCAGACCGTCAATGGCAACACCGCCAGCGCTCCGCTCGACGTCGATGAGCCGGCGCCCGGCCTCTCGTTCCTCAAGCAGATCGGACCGACCGCGAGCGGACCGTGGTCCTCGTACCTCGCGAGCACCGGCCCGGCGTACTACCGCTTCACGATCGAGAACACCGGCGACGTACCGCTCACGAACCTCACCGTCACCGACAACAACGTCGGCCCCGGCACGTGCGCGGCGTACTTCGCCGGCATCGCATCGCTGCCCGTCGCCGATGCGAATGACGACGATCACATCGTCAGTTGCGTGATCGGCAGCTTCGCGCTCGCCGGTCCGACCATCACGAACACCGCGTCCGCGCACGCGCAGTACAACGGCGAGCCGGTCGACTCCGATCCGTCGTCCGCCGTTTATGCCGTGCCCGCGCTGACGCTCGACAAGTCGGTCGTCCAGTCCACGTTCACCGCGGCAGGGGAGACGCTCAACTACAACTACCTCGTCACCAACAGCGGCGCCGCCGTTCTCGCCGGTCCGGTCACCGTCTCCGACGACAAGACCACCGTCACATGCCCGGCGCTCAGCACCATCGGCGATCTCGACAACTTCTTCGATCCGGGTGAGTCGATCACCTGCACCGCGACGTACCTCACGACCGCGGGCGACCTCTCGAACGCATTCGTGACCAACACCGCCACCGCCTCGGCCGACGGCGAGACTTCGAACTCCGACAGCGCAACCGTCTTCCTCGCGACGGCCGCCGACGTGTCGGTGGTCAAGACGTTGATCACTTCCGGACCGTTCACCGTCGGGCAGTCGATTCAGTACACACTCTTCGTCGCGAACGCCGGACCGTCGGCCGCAACCTCGATTCAGGTGACGGACACGCCGTCGAACCTGACGATCACGAACGTCACCGGCGGCGGCTGCGCCGCGCTGCCGTGCACGATCCCGTCGTTCGCCTCGGGCGCGAACACGACCATCACCGTCACCGCGACGATCAACGCGGCCGGCGCGTTCGACAACTCCGCCACCGTCGACGCGAACGAGCCCGATCCCGATCCGACCGACAACACGGACAACACCGGCAACGGCGGCACTGCCACAGCCTCGGCCGACGTGTCGATCGTCAAGACGTTGATCACTTCCGGACCGTTCACGGTCGGGCAGTCGATTCAGTACACGCTCTTCGTCGCGAACGCCGGACCGTCGACCGC
>DASVNL010000798.1:0-1735 GCA_036383875.1 Thermoanaerobaculia bacterium | reverse complement strand
CTCCCGCCAACCGCCAACTGCCAACCGCCAACTAGAGTAACAAAACTTGCGCGAACCAATAAGTCACTTGACTTTTCCAAGTATCAACACCAAATTGCCAATCATGAATGCGCGTGGTCTCGTCCTCGATCCCGCTGCTCTTCGCATGCGTGCCGTGCGTGGCGTCTTTCGGACGCTCTCGGCCGTCTCGCCCGCGATTGCCGCTCGTGCGGCGAGTCGCGTGTGGTTCACGCCGCCGCGTCCGCCCGTGCCGCAGCACGCGCGCGACTTGCTCGCGACCGGCGAGCGTCGTGACTTCGTCGTGCATGGGCGTCGTGTCGCGAGCTGGAGTTGGGGCAGTGGTCCGATCGTGGTGTTCGTGCATGGCTGGGGCGGCTCGGCCGCGCAGGTGCAGAGCTTTCTCGAGCCGCTCCTGAAGAGCGGACATCGCGTGATTACGTTCGATGCGCCCGCGCATGGCGCGTCCGGCGCGAGCCGGTTCGGCAAACGGCAGTCGACGTTCTTCGACTTCGCCGACGCGATGATCGAAATCACGCGTGACGCCGGCGAGCTCGCAGGCGTGATCGCGCACTCGGGCGGATGCACGGCCGTCGCGTGGGCGATTCGCAGCGGCTGGCGCGTTCCGGCCGCGGTGTTCGTCGCGCCGATGGGGAGTCCGCTCGCGTACCGCGCGATTTTCCAAAGCGCCCTCGGCGTCAGCGACGACGTCATGAATCGCTTTGCGTCGCGCACCGAGGAGCGGTTGCAGTTCAAGTGGGAAGAGCTCGAGGTGCCGGGCGTCGCGGACGTCGCGCCGACGCCGCGACTGCTCGTCGTCCACGATCGCGAAGATCGCGAGACGTCGTGGCAGGAGGGCGCGGCCGTCGTCGACGCGTGGCCAAACGCGCGACTCATGACCACGACCGGACTCGGACATCGCCGCGTGTTGCGCGATGCGAAAGTCGTCGAGGAAGTGGTGACGTTTCTCGCGTAGCGAACGCGCGCGCCGCACGCTGTGTTCACACCTGCGATGAACATCCTCACCGCACCCACCGCCCTCGGCAATCGTCCGTACGAAAGCGACGGCACCGCGCGCCACACCGATCGCGGTCCCGCGCGACTGCGCGAACACGGTGTCGTCGAGAAACTGCGCGCACGCGATCTCGGCGACATCCCGGCCGCGTCGTATCGCGATTTCGTGCGACCGCGCGGTGGCGTGCGCAATGAGGATCTCGTGTTCGATCACGTGCGCGCGATCGCGCGTCGCATCGAGACCTCCGACGACTTCACGCTCATCCTCGGCGGCGACTGCTCCGTTCTCCTCGGCGCACTCCTCGGACTTCGCGCCCGCCACGACGACCTCGGCCTCGTCTTCATCGACGGCCACTCCGACTTCGGCACGCCGGTGACGTCGTCGACGGGCGGCGTCGCGGGGATGGACCTCGCGCTCGCAGTCGGCCGCGGTGACACGCCGCTTGCGCGACTGCGCGACGACGGTCCGCTCGTGCGCGAAGAGAACGTCGTCGCGGTGGGCATTCGCGACGGCGACTTTCGCGGCTCGAAGATTCGCAGCGCGAATGATGCGACCGACGTGCTCGCGAAACTCGGCGATCGTCCGTTCTTCGTGCACGTCGATGCGGACGTGCTCGACCCGGAAGTGATGCCCTTCGTCGACTCGCCGGAGCCCGATGGCTGGTCCGCGGATGCGCTCGTCGCGCTGTTGCAGCCGCTCGTGCGACACCCGCGCGCAGTCGGG
>DASVNL010000797.1:0-6130 GCA_036383875.1 Thermoanaerobaculia bacterium | reverse complement strand
AAGTTTCTCGAGCACGGTGTTTTGCTTGAGCCGCGCGCGCAGGTTTCCGAAGTCGACGTGATCGAGATGCTGGTCCTGATTGAAGCAGGAGAAGACGAACGATTCCTTGCCGGTCGCGGGATCGACGTGACGCTGCAGGCATTGCGCGCAGACCTGCTTCATCATGCATTGCATCGGCGAGTTGATCGAGCCGATGCCGATGTGGGCGGGATTGAGATGCGGCGCGAGGAGACCGTGACGCGCGTCTTTCACCGCGCGCATCATGCCGTCCGAGCCGATCGCGATGAGGCGCTCCGCGTCGCGCAGATCGAACATGCGCGATTCGGATGCGTACCAGAGCATTGACTGCACGATGTTGCCGACGAAGCCGAGGTCCTGGGGACGGCGCGGTTCGACGGGCTCGCCGGCGTCGACGGACCAGATCACCTGATGCGTGCCGGCTTCGATCTCGTCGCGCTTGAACACGTCCGCGGCTTTCTTGTAGCCCGCGAAGTAGACGACGCGGCAGCCGTTGTCTTTCAGTGCGCGCGCGATCGAGAAGAGCACGGCGTTGCCGAGCCCGCCACCCGCGAGCAGCACGGTCTCGTTCTTCGGGATCTCCGTCGGTGCGCCGGTCGGTCCCATCAGCACGACCGGCTCGCCGGGCTTGAGCATCGCGCAGAGTCGCGATGAGCCGCCCATCTCGAGCACGATCACGGACAGCAGTCCGCGGTCCGCGTCCATCGACGCGCCGGTGAGCGCGAGCCCTTCCATCGCCAGCTTCGTGCCGTTGATCTCCGGCGCGTAGGCCTCGTAGTTCTGCAGCCGGAAGAACTGGCCGGGCTCGAAGTGTCGCGCGGCGAGCGGTGCGTGCACGACCACTTCGACGATCGTCGGCGTGAGGCGATTTACTGCGTGCACGCGCGCGATGAAGCCGTCGTCGAGCGACTTCGTGAGTTGCGCCCATTGGGCATCACGCTCGCGTTGCGCGCCGGCCGAGCGATCCATGGTCTTCAATTCATCGGCGAAGACCGAGACGACGTATGGGAACCCATTCTTCGCCGAGGCCATGGCCTTGACGACGTTGCCGGCGTACTTCGGATGGTTGTCGCCGTAGAACGTGATGAGCTTTTCTTTGCGCGACGGGTGCTGATACGACGTGAAGAACCCGCGATCGCGCGCGGCCTCGTCGTCTTCGATCAGCTCGCGATTCGGCCCGAGCGTGTACGACTGGAAGAATTGCTTCCAGCGATCGAGCTTTAACGTGTTCGGACGTTCTTTCTCGTAGATCACGTTCGGCGCGGTGCCGGCCGCGATCATCACCGTGCGCGCGCCGAGCTCGATGATCTGGCCGGAGTCTTTCCAGCGTCCGTCTTCGACGATCTGTTTTTCGAAGAGCAGCGACTTCACGTGTCCGAACTCGTCGGACACGGCTTCGACGGGCGAGAGCATCTCGGCGTACGCGATCCCTTCCTCGAACGCTTTCTCGATCTCTTCGAAGTTGAGGCGATACGCGGGCGAGTCGAGCATCGACTTGCGATACGCGATCGTGACGCCGCCCCATGCGCGAACGAGCGGGATGAAGTTCGGTCGTTCGTTTGCGGCCGCGGCGCGTTCGCGTTCGGCGCGCACCGCGCGTCCATGCCCGAGGAACTCGTCGAGAATCGAAAGCTCCTCGGCGTCGTAGCCCGCGCGGACTTGCGCCTCGCCGAGCTCGCTCGACATCTGCTCGAAGCGTTCGAGCACCTTCTCGACTTGCACCGGGTAGTACGCGAACAGTTCCGTGGCAGTGTCGATCGCGGTGAGTCCGCCGCCGATGACGACGGCCGGCAACCGCACCTGCAGATTCGCGAGCGAGTTTTTCTTGAACGCGCCGGTGAGCTGCAGCGCCATCAGAAAGTCCGACGCCTGGCGCATGCCGCGCACGAGGTTGTTCTTCATGCGCACGATCGTCGGCGTGCCTGCGCCCGCGGCGATGGCGATGTGATCGAAGCCAAACTGATCGAACGCGTCTTCGATCGTCATCGTGCCGCCGAAGCGCACGCCGCCGAACACGCGCAGGTTCTGTTTGCGCTGCAGCGCGATGCGGATGACTTTCAGGAAGTTCTTGTCCCAGCGCACGGTGATGCCGTACTCGGAGACGCCGCCGAATCCGGCGAGCACGCGATCGTCGAGATCTTCCCAGAGGGTGCGCGCGTCTTTGATGGGTTGTTGCCACCAGTTGGCGGTTGGCGGTTGGCGGTTGGCGGTTCGGGAGGTGTTGTCGGTTGTCGGTTGTCGGTTGTCGGTTGAGACGGTCTTCGGGTCGTTCTCCTGCCAACTGCCAACCGCCAACTGCCAACCGGCCTGATCGAGCGGCTCGATCTTCAAGCCGTCGATGGCGACGACGCCGAAGCCTTCGTTTGCGAGGTAGTGCGCGAGCGTGTAGCCGGCGGGGCCGAGTCCGACGACGAGGACGTTCTTACCGTTGTACGGCAACGCGATGGGACGTCGCGCGTTGAGCGGATTCCACATCGTCAGGAGCGAGTAGATCTCGAAGCCCCACGGCAGGAACAGCACGTCGGTGAGCACACCCGTTTCGATCTGCGGGATGTTGACCGGGTCCTGCTTCTGGAAGATGCAGGAGCGCATGCAGTCGTTACAGATGCGATGTCCGGTGCCGGGGCACATCGGGTTGTCGATCATGACCATCGCCAGAGAAGCGATCGATTCGCCGTCCGCGCGCAGCGCGTTCATCTCGCCGATCTTCTCGTCGAGCGGACAGCCTTCGAGCGGCATGCCGAGCGGGTTCGGTTTGTAGACGACGGGGTTCGTGTTCGGCTGTTCGAAGCCGCGCGAGCAGGAGTCTTTCTTCCGCTCGTGGCAGTAGATGCAGTAGTGCGCCTCGTCCGCGATCTCGCGCGGCGTCATGCGGTCGTCGGTGAGATGGAACGCG
This sequence comes from Thermoanaerobaculia bacterium, assembly GCA_036383875.1. Classification (GTDB taxonomy): domain Bacteria; phylum Acidobacteriota; class Thermoanaerobaculia; order Gp7-AA8; family Gp7-AA8; genus QHVT01. The sequence continues at coordinate 3,216 of DASVNL010000797.1, read as the reverse complement.
TCGCGACGGCGGAAGTGATGCTCTTCGCCACCGAAGCGATTCGCGTCGACGGCTTCGATCGGCACGAGCTTGTCGAACACGAGCGGCTCGGGGAGGCGGAACGACGTCCAGCCGTCGAAGCGTCCGTGCTTCGACTCCGTCGCGATCCACGCGACGAGGTGATCGACGAGTGCGTGCAGCGCTGCAGCGTCGCGCGGGAGCGACTCGGTCGAGGAGACGCGATCGCGGCGCGTGAACGTGATGTCGAATGCGTTGCTCGCTGCGAGGTGATCGCGCAGTTGTTCGAGCGCCGCGCGTGCATCGGCGGAGGGCGAGTACTCCTTCGCGCCGCGCGGATAGTCGCGTTCGAGCTCGAGGAGTTTGTTCGCGGTGATGGCGAGGGCGAGCTCGGCGTCGGCCTGACTCGGTGCGATGGAGCGCACGAGCGCGTCGGCCTGTTCGGTCGTGAACGCCGCGCCTTCCTTGAACTTCGCGACGCGCTTCGTGACGAACTCTTTCTTGAACCGCGCGACTTCGGCGTCGCGCTTCGCGGCGTTCCTCAGCGTGGCGATCCCCGATTGCATCGGGAAGAGTTGCGCGAGGAAGGTCCCGAGGTGGCGTGCGATCGCGATGAGCAGCAGCGACTCTTCGGGAGTCGCGCGCGGTGCGGCGGTGCCGTTCTGCACGCTGTGGCGATAGGCGTCGAAGCGGCCGAACAACGCGGCGTCGTTCTGCTCGACGAACTGATCGAACGAGAGTGCGAGACGGGAGAGGCCGGCGGGTGTGCGGAGGTCGTCGTACGTGAAGCCGTCGATGCCCAAGTTCATATGCGTTTGATGTAGATGATCTTCTCGACCGTGGCGTGCGGTACGCCGTCCGCGTCGACGAGATCGACATTGTAGGTGCGATTGAGCGGCTCGCCGCTCGCGGTGGCAGCGCGGATCGCGTCGATCTCTTCCTGATCGAGGCGGAAGGTCGCGAAGAGCGTGGTGCGTCCCGGTCTGCGAAAGCGAATGGTCGCAGCTTTGTCCCAGACGACGTAGCCGCGTCCGAGGTTGCGCATCAGCATGATCATGTAGACGGGATCGACGGCGGCGTACATCGAGCCGCCGAAGATCGTGCCGACGGCGTTGCGCGTGCGAAACGACAGCGGCAGCGCGACGCGCACTTCGCGAAAGTCGGCGGCGATGTACTTCACGCGGCCGCCCGTGCCGCGATACGCGGGAAAGATGTTGAACTTCCAGCGCATCAGGCGGGACGCGAAGTCTTCAGGCATCTTCTCGCTCCGCGACTCGGCGGGCTGAGAGCCCGCCGCTCCACAGGATTGCGATGACGGCGAAGACCAGCACCGCGATGCCGTTGGCGATCAGGTCGGGGCGGTGGTGGTGGAGCAGGGAGTTTGCGGCGGTGATCGCGATGAGGAGGAAGAACGTGAGCGGCCACGCGAGTGGGTTCGCATCGAGGACGTACTTCGCGACGACCCAGAGGATCAGCGCCGTCGCGAGTGCGCGCAACGCCATGAGCGGTGTTTGTGCGAGCGTCGCGGATGGGTCGAGCATCGCGAACGTGATGCCGATGATCGTGATCAGTGCGAGGCGCGTGCGGATCGCGGTCGCGAAGAGCGCGATGGCGGCGGAGGCGATGATCGCGCCGAGGAAGGCTTGCGTGAGCTCGACGAGTGCGGGGAACGCGGTCGTCACTTCGGTGGGCGCGTCGATCGACACTTCCGCGGATGAGCGGACCGCGTGCGAGAGGTGCTGGTTCGCGATGTACGCGACGACGAGGATCGAGATCGCGGTCAGGGCGGCGACGACGGCGCTGCGGCCGAATCGTGCGCGGCCTTCGCGCGTGCCGAGGTTGAGAGCGTAGGGGAGGGCGGCTTCGAGTCCGGCCAATGCGAGGAACAACAACCCGAGGCGCAGTCCGGCGTCGGTGACGAACTGCGTGATCTGCCGGACGCGGAACGTGTCCCAGGCGATGCTGGTCTGGTAGCCGAAGAGAGCGCTCTCACGATCGGCGAAGAGCACGCCGACCGGCAGGATCGCGAGCAGCAGCGTCCACTTCGCCGCGCGCTTCCACGGCAGTCCGTGCGCGCGGCTCGCGACGACGATGCCGGTGATCACGAGCGCGAGCAGCGCGATGCTGCCGATGAGTTTCAGCGCGAGCAGCACGACGTTGAGCAGCGTCTGCGTCGTCGCGTCGCGATAGACGCTCTCCGGGATCTTCACGTGTTTCTGAAACTGCGTGACCTCGTTGCCAGCGACGCGCACGGAGACACGACGGAATGCGTCTTTGTAAATCGGCGTGCGTTCTTCGAAGTGGAACAGCCAGTCGCGCCGCTTCGGCTGTTGATACGTGAGCGCTTCTTTCACGTCGAACGCGCGCGCGTCGAGTCCGTACGACACGAATGATTTCTGCGCGATCGCGAGCGCTTCGTTCTGCGGCAGCGCGACGCCCGGCTTCGCCTCGTCCTGATACTTGTGATAGCCGGCAACGCGGCCGTCGCGTGCGTTCACTTCGACGTAGATCTCTTCTTTTTGTAGCGGCGTGAAGAAACGCACCGTCCACATCGCCGATTCGAGTTTGTCTTCGAACACGCGCGTGAGATCGCGCACCGGCATGCCTTCGCGCACGAGATGCGTGGCTGCGATGTTGTCAGGCGCGCCAAGCGACCCGCCGTCTTCTCGTCCGGACTCGTTGTCCCACGAGCGGAAGCCGGGGATCGACGTCGCGATCACGTATTCGTAGTTGCCGGTGACGCGTGTGCGTGCAATCTCTTTGGCGCGCTCCCGTGTGATGCGGTAGTCGACGGCGTCGTGCGTCGACGCGGGACTCGTGAGCATCGCGGCCGCGGCGATCGCAATCGCGACGACGCAGAGCAGCACGCGCGTGCGCGTCGGACGGATCGCGTCGGGGAACGGCGTCGCGCTTTCGACGACCTGTTCTTCTTCCTCGACGGGCGCGATCGGAATGGTCGCGTTGGTGAGGTCGTCGTCGGGGATGAAGCCTTTGTTGCGGATGTAGAGCACGACCGACGCGAGGAGCGGCACCGCGAAGATGAGGCTCGCGAGTCCGGCGGAGACGACGTAGTACGTGTTGCCCGATGCGAAGAGAAGCGTCGCGGTGTAGACGGCGTCGATCGTGTAGTGCCAGATCAGCAGCGGCAGCAGGCCGAAGCGATCCATCAGCAATCCCGCGACGATGCCGACGAGGCCGACTTCGACGCCGCGAATCCAG
>DASVNL010000796.1:0-3269 GCA_036383875.1 Thermoanaerobaculia bacterium | reverse complement strand
GCCGAGGGATATCAGTTCACGGTCTTGTCGTCGCTGGCGGCGGTCGAGCGCGTGCTCGAATCGCAACTCACCGGCGCGCTCACGCCCTCGCTCGCGTTCGGCTCGGAGTTCGTCCTCTTCATCGAGGGCACGCAGGCTTAGCCGCGCGCTTGCGCTCGAAGCTGCGTGCCGCGAGCACGAGGTCGTCGCGATCGAGGTCGAGATCGGGATGCGCGAGAAATCGCGCGCGCTCCGCGTCGTCGACGTAGAGCTTCGCGAGTCGCGCGATGACGTCCTCTGTGTCATCCCGTGCATCCGCACGGGATCTCCCGATTTCGGCAAAGGATCCCGCGCTGTTGCGCGGGATGACACATCGCGCGCGATCCAGTTCGTCGAGCAGCTCGTCGAACGGCGGATACTCGCCGTCGCGCTCGAGCACGATCATCGCGTCGTCGTTCGTGACGTGCGCGAGCAGCGCGAACACCTCGTCCGGCACGGCGTGCTTGTGATCGTCGAGCAACTTCCCGCGCTCGATGCGTTTGCCCCCCGCGAGATGCACGGCGCGCACGCGATGCGGCGGCAGCGACGCCACGACATCGCGCGCGTCGAAGCCGAAGTTCACGGAGTTCGCGTGGACGTTGTGCAGATCGAGCAGGAGATCGCACTCCGTCGCGTCGAGCACGGCGTGCAACCACGCGCGTTCGTCATACGTGCAGAACGGCGGCTCGATGAGCGACGCGACGTTCTCGAGCAGCGGCGTCGATCCGACGACGCGCTGCGCCGTCTCGACGTTGCGCACGAGGCCCGCGAGCGTCGCGTCGTTGCGCGGCGGCGCCGCGAGATGTCCGACTTCGACGCCGCCACCGCGTACGAACGCGAGATGCTCGGACCACAGCTCGGGCTCGAGCCACTCGACGACGCGCGCGATCGCATCGAGGATCTTGCGATCGACGGGCTCCGTCGACGCGAGCCCGAGCGACGTCGCGTGAAGCACGACGGTCGTATGCTCGCGCAGAAATCGCAGCGCACGCTTCTGCTCCTTCGTCGCCGCGAAAAAATCCTCGGCCATCACCTCGATCACGTCGATGCGATCGAGATTCGCGAAGATCGCGGCGCCGAGCTCCGTGCGCCAGCCGAGGCCGTACTTCATGAGCCGCAGCCTCCGCATCCGCCGCCGCAGCCTCCACCGCAACTGCTCCCGCACGAGCTTCCGCAACCGCCGCTGCTGCTGCCCGACGAATCCGACGGCTTCGGCTGCGGGTAGATCAGCGCGAGCCACGGATACGTGTCCTGCGGCAGCGACGTCGCGCCGTACACCGCGGTCATCATCGCCAGCTCCGACGTCGATCCGCCCGGCTTCAACTCCGTCGCGCGCAGCTTCAGCGACTGGAAGAGATTGCTCAACTCGCGCAGCTTCGTGTCGCCGCGCGCCGTCTGTCGCGGGAACGAGATGCCCGCCGCGAGGAACAACGCGAAGCCGGTCGCGAGAATGAGAAAGAGGATGTTCGTGCGCCCGCGCGACAACGCAATCGCGATCTTCGTGATCGCCACCGCCGCGAGAAATCCGCCGCCCGCGAGAAAGAGCATTAACCGCGACGTGCGCTGCTCGCGCGTCGGCAGGAGGCCCATGCGCTGCAGCTCGCCCTCGTGCGACTTGCACTCGTGCGCGAACTCTTTGTGATCCGCGAGCGTCGAGAGCAATCGCGGCTCGCGGCAATGCTGCAGGATCAGATGTTCGATGTTGCGGCGCGCGCGCGTCTTGCTGCCGACCTCCGTCGTGCGAACGCCCTGGTCCGTGATTTCGAGCAGACCGCGGTCGAGCAGCGAGACGATGGTGACTTTGACCATCTCTTTGTCGCCCGAGCGCAGCAACGCGATCAGATACGCGTCGGTGAGCCGGTCGTCGTGGATGTCGGCGCGGCGGTCGATACCGCGCCGCACGAACGACATCACGATGAGCGTGACGACGGTCAGTCCGGCGTAGAAGACGAGGAACTGGGGTCCGTAGTAGTCGAACGGATTCATCGTCGATCCGCTAGTTGATGCGCATCGCGCGATCGTGCAGCGCGCGCGCAAGCTCGAGCGTCGCGAACAGCAGACTCGCGGCTTCGCCTGGCGGCAACACCCGTTGCTCGCGCGCCTCGGAAAGATGCGGCAGCAGCGCCGCGAGGTCGTCGCGTCCAAGCTCGCGCACGAGTTTCGCGAGTGCTTCCTTCGGCGCGATCCGCTTGCCGCTCTCCAGTTCGAGAATCGACGCCGCCGATGTCCGCAGTGGTCCCGCCGCCTCGGCCACCGTGATCGCGCACTGTTCCTCGCGCAGGCTGCGCACGACGTACAGCTCGCGCAGGCGGATCGCGAGATTCAGCAACACCTGCCGCACGCGTCGCACGAGCGCGTCGCGCGAGATCGCGAGGTCGGACACGACATCGTCGCCGTGCAGCACGACGTGGCGGCTGGCGATGTCCGCGAACTTCTGCGCGAACGCGGCCCCCGCTTCCGCAAGCTCACTTTCGAGGAGGAACATCGCGTTGACGTTTACCGCCGCCTGCGCGAATCGGAACGACTCGCGAAAAGCGTCGGCGCGTTTGTCGAACGCGCGCAGGACGAACAGCAGGTTCACGTCCGACGTCGAGCGCAGCCGTCCCTCGGCCGCCGAGCCATAAAGGATCACCGAGCGCAGAGCATCGCCGAACGACTCGCGCGCCGCGGCGACGAGATCGTCCACGGCCGTTTTGACGGGCACCGGTACGTCGATTGCGACTGTCATGATTGCCATCGAGAGTAGCAGAGCGGTGTGAAATCGGCGCAAAGGCACGCCTCACAATGAATTCATTCGAATATTTCTATTGACAGAGAAAATGCCGCTGGCTACCATACGCCCCTCAATGAAATTCACCTGCACACAGCCCTCGTGGCGCTTCGGCGCGTACGACACTGAAGCCGAAGGAGCTCCAGCGCGTTAGCTCTCTGTCTACAGAGCTGCTCGTTTGCGAGCCCCTTCGGAGAAATCCGAAGGGGTTTTTTGTTTGTGTTCAGAAAATTGCGCTACATGACCATCCGGGCCCGGCGGCGCGCACTGCCCCGAATGGTTTGCTGATGCGTGTCCCGCGTTACGGGATCGAGCGAAGGAAGGTGTGATGTGGCGGCATGGTAAGGACCTTTAACGTCCTCGCGGTTCGAACCCGCTCAACCTAAGACGACTGATCGCCGTTAGTGATCAACCGGCCGCGGTTCACAGCCGCGGACTGCCTGCCCCGGATTGCATTGCAGGATCCGAAGGGCGCGCACAA
>DASVNL010000795.1:0-5157 GCA_036383875.1 Thermoanaerobaculia bacterium | reverse complement strand
GCCGCGCCGCGCGTTCGAGATCGTTCCGTACGGCGTCGCGCGCACGGACCTGCACAGTCGCGAGAGCAATCCGTTCATCGAATCCGCAGCGCATCGCATGGATGCAGGCCTCGATCTGAAGTACGGACTCACGTCGAGCCTCCGCCTGACCGCGACCGTCAATCCCGACTTCGGCCAGGTCGAAGTCGATCCCGCGGTGCTCAACCTCAGCCAGTTCGAAACGTTCTTTCCCGAGAAGCGCCCGTTCTTCACGGAAGGCGCGAACATCTTTCAGTTCGGAAGCGGACCGGCGAACAGTCGCTGGGGCTTCAACATGAACTTCCCGACGTTCTTCTATTCGCGACGCATCGGCCGCACGCCGCAAGGCTCGGTCAACGCCGAATGGGCGGACGCCCCCGGCGAAACCACGATCCTCGGCGCCGCAAAAGTCACCGGCAAAGTCGGCAAAGGCTGGACGGTCGGCATCCTCGATGCGCTCACCGATGAAGAGGAAGCGTGGTTCCGCACCGGTCCCGAAGTCGGAAAGCAGAGCGTCGAGCCGATGACGAACTATCTCGTCGCACGTGCGACGAAGGAGTACGGCAAGGACTCGCGCGCGGGCTTCATGTTCACGTCGACGAATCGCCGGCTCGACGATGCGCTCGACGCGTCGCTGCGTTCGAACGCGTACTTTGCGGGCGTCGACGGCTACACGCTCTTCAATGACAAGTCGTGGATCCTCGAGTGGCTCGCGGGTACGTCGCTGGTGCAGGGATCGGAGGAGGCGATCGCGGCGACGCAGCGCAGCGGCGCGCGGTACTTCAATCGTCCCGACGCCGATCACACCGAGTACGACCCGACGCGCACGTCGCTCACCGGCTGGATGAATCGCGTGATGCTCGCGAAGGAGAAGGGCCGCTGGCGTCCGAACCTGCAGATCCAGATGCTCTCGCCGGGCTTCGAGCTCAACGACGTCGGCTACATGCCGCGCACCGACGCGATCTCCACGCACGCGGTGCTGCGCTACACGAACACAGACGCGACGAAGTACACGCGTGAGATCAACGCGTGGGCGGCGAAGTATCAGAACTGGAACTTCGATCACGACAACACGGCGAACGGCGTCGCGGGCAATCTGTACGTGCAGTTCAAGAACTACTGGTCGGCCTGGATGTGGGGCGGCGGCAAGCCGAAGTATCTCGACGACCGCATCACGCGCGGCGGCCCGGCGATGATCTATCGCGGCGACTACTACGTCGGCGGCGGCTTCGGCAACGACAGCCGCAAGAAGTGGCATTTCGAAACGGAAGGGGAGTGGGTCGAGGACGATTTCGGCGGCACGTCCGAATACTTCTGGACCTCGCTCACGTATCGCCCGACGCCGGCGATCCGCGTCTCGGTCTCGCCGACGTACCGGCACACGCACGAAGTCGCGCAGTACGTGAACACGTTCAACGATCCGACGTACCAGCCGACGTACGGCAAACGCTATCTCTTCGCGACGCTCGATCAGCGCACGCTCGATCTCGGCATTCGCACCGAGTGGACGATGAACGCGCGCCTCTCGATGCAGCTCTTCCTGCAGCCGTTCATCGCGAGCGGCGACTACACGGGCTTCAAGTACCTGACGCGCGCCCGCGACGACGAGTTCACGCCGGTCGACGTCTCGCTGCACGCGGAGTCGAACTCGTACACGGCGAATTCGCTGGCCTTCAGCAATCCGAACTTCAACTTCCGCAGCGTGCGCGGCAGCGCCGTCGTCCGCTGGGAGTTCAGGCCGGGTTCGTCGATGTACGTCGTCTGGAATGAAAACCGGAGCGACGTCGCGCCAGTCGGCGACTTCCGCATGCGCCGCGACTTCGCCGCGCTCCCCGACGCACCGAGCCAGGACGTGTTCCTGATCAAGTTCTCCTACTGGTTGCCGATCTAGTGGGCCGAGGGCCGAGGGCCGAGGGCCAAGGGCCGAGGGTTCCCGCGAACTCGCCTGCCCTTCGGTTCCCTCGGCCCTCGGCCCTTTGCCCTCGGCCCTTTTTGCGTCGTAGGCTCGCCCTCTGCAATCATGCTCAATCCATGTCCGACGATTTCGGCACCATCAACGTGAGTCGCAGCGAACGAGCGCGCGAGATCGAGGTAATGCGCCAGCATTACCGGCGCCATCGCGAGACGCTCGAAGGTCTGATCGGCGATGCTCCGACGGAGCATCTCGCGCAGCTCTACTCGCGACTCGTCGACGACATCGACGGCTCGCTGCGCAAGCTCGACGAGCTCGAAGGTTCCGCGTCCGCGACCACGCCACCTCCGCCACCGCAACCCCTCGCACCGCCGACCGAGCCGGGCATGCGCCCGCTGCAGCACGATCCCCACGATTACTCCGCGATCCCCGAACGTCGTGCGGGCGCGCCGGCGTCGCGCGTGCTGCTGATTCTCCTCGTCGCGTTCGTCGGACTCGCGCTGATCGGCTGGCTGATCTGGAAGGCGAGCGATCGCGGTGACGCCGCGACCGGCACGATCGCCGACGACACGAGCGCGACCTCGCCCGTCACGACCGAGACCGAATCCGAAACGGCTGCCGGGACCATCGCGCCCGCGGCGTCCGGCGGCGGGCTCATCGCGACTCCCGAGTCGCAGGATTTCGGCGTCGTGCGCAAGGGGACGCGCGCGGTCCGCAAGTTCACGATCCGCAATGAGACCGACGAGCCGGCCGCGATCAAGATCTCGCGCTCGGCGTGCCGTTGTCTCTACTACCAGCACGCGAAGGTGATCCCGCCGAAGAACTCCGAAACGCTCTCGATCACCATCGACGGCGCGAAGGCAAAAGCGGGCGATCTGCGAGAGGAACTCGCGGTCACGACGAGCGATCCGTCGGTCAAAACAACCGTGCACGTAATCGCTACGATCCGTTGACATCGTGTGACATAGGAAACCGAACACGCGTGTTCTAATGCGCGCCGTGAAGCGACCCCTTGTGTCCCTGTTGCTCGTCGTCTGTCCAATCGTCACAGCGCAGAATGCGCCGTTGACGACAACACAGGACGCGCCGCTGACGATCGAGAGGGCGGTCGAGCTCGCGATGACGCGCAACGAGCGCGCCGCGATCGCGGAGACGACGGTCGAGGCCGCCGAAGCGCGCGTCCGCCGCGCCCGCACCGCATTTCTCCCTCGCGTCGACGTCAGCGGCACGTGGCGCAACGACTACTCGAATCCCACCGATCGCACGCTCTCGACGGGCGCGCTGATCACGCAGCCGCTCTTCGAGCCGCGCGTGTTTCCGCTGTATCGCCAGGCGCGTTTCGCGCGCGACGCCGCCCGCCTCAACGCCACCGAATCCACCCGACTCCTCGGCTATGACGCCGCCGTCGTCTTTCTCTCGACGCTGAGCGACGAGCAAGTCCTGCTCGCCGCGGAACGTCGTCGCGACTTCGCGCAGACGAACCTCGACGACGTCCGCGCGCGCTTCGAAGCTGGACTCGTGTCGTCGAACGACGTCACGCGCGCAGAGCTCGAACTTGCGACCGCCGTGCGCGGCGTCGCGCAGGCATCAGGCAACGTGCAAGCGTCGCGCGTGGAGCTCGAGAATCTGCTGAAGTCGGACGTCGGCGTGCTCGCGCCACCCTCGGCACTGCTCGACGCGGCGGACAACGCGCCGGAGTCGAACGAGACGCTGATCGCCGAGGCGCAGGCGCGTCGCAGCGATGTCGCGGCGTCGCGTGCGGAAGTCGAGGCGTTGCGCGCATTCACCGATGAAACGCGCGCGCGATTCCTGCCGTCGGTCACCGCGACCGCGCAGACCCGCAATATCAATGATGGGCCGCTGACCGATCGCGAGAACGACGGCTTCGTCGGCGTCGGATTCACGTGGCCGGTGTTCGACGCCGGACAGCGCGCCGCCGATCGCGCGGAACGCACGGCGCTCGTGCGCGGTGCAGAGCTCGAGCTCGAGCTGCAACTGCGCGACGTCGAGCGTCAGATGCGCAGCGCCGCCGTGCAACTCACGACCGAACAGGCCGCGCTGCGCGAGGCCGCTGCGGCGTTGCGCGCGGCGCGCAAGAATGCCGACGAAACGACGGTGTTGTATCGCGAAGGACTGGCGAGCGCGCTCGAGCTCGCGGATGCGACGCAGCGGTTGTTCGAAGCTGAAGTCGCCGAGGTGACGGCGCGGTACCGGATGGCCCTCGCGTATCTGTCGTTGCGCGAGGCCGAAGGTGCAACTCCTGTGGGGATTCAATGATGAAGATCAAGCTGCTGGTACTCGCATCCGCGCTCACGCTCCTCGCCGCCGGTTGCTCGAAAGACGAGGCGCAGGCCAAAGGCGGACCCGGTGGTCCGGGCGGCCGCAAGGCGATGGAGTTTCCGGTCGAAGTGCAGCCGGTCGAATCGCGTCGCGTCGAATACACCGTCACCGCGGTCGGCTCGCTCGACGCGTTCGAGCGCGTTGCCGTGACGGCGCGCGTCGCCGGCGCGGTCGAGCGCGTGCTGTTCACTGAAGGTCAGCTCGTGCAGAAAGGGCAGGCGCTCGTCGAGATCGAGCCGGAGCGCTATCGCCTCGCAGTCGAAGCGGCGGAAGCGACGGTCCAGAAAGCGCTCGCTGCGAAAGCCGAAGCGGAAGCAGGATTCGCGCGACGCCAGTCGGCGAGTGCGAAGAATCCGGGACTGATTCGCGGCGAAGAGATCGAAACGTGGCGCACGAAAGTGCAGAGCACCGCGGCCGAAGTCGCGCAGGCGCAGTCCGCGGTGAACGCGGCGAAGCTCAATCTGCGCGACGCGTTCGTGCGCGCGCCGGTGTCCGGCATCATCCAGACGCGCACCGTCGAGACGGGGCAGTACGTTCCGGTCGGCACGGTGATGGCGTCACTCGTGCGACGCGATCCGTTGCTGCTGCGCTTCCAGGTTTCGGAACAGGACGCGATGCCGCTGCGCAACGGGATGGTCGTGCGCTTCAACGTCGCCGAAGACGCGACGCCGCACGAGGCGCGCGTGACGCACGTCGCCGCCGCGGCCAATCAGGCCTCGCGCATGGTCGACGTCACGGCGAACGTGATCAATCCGAATCGTCCCGAGCTCCGTCCCGGCGCATTCGCGCGCGTGACGGTTCCGGTCGGCGCGACGCGCGAGGCCCCGGTCGTCCCGCAGACGGCCATCCGCCCGAGTGAAAAAGGCTTCCTCGCGTACGTCGTGAAC
>DASVNL010000794.1:0-5406 GCA_036383875.1 Thermoanaerobaculia bacterium | reverse complement strand
CGGCGGTGAAGCGCAACGCATCAAACTCGCGACAGAGCTGCAGCGCATCGGCCGCGGCAACACGCTCTACATCCTCGACGAGCCGACGACCGGACTGCATCCCGCCGACGTCGAGAAACTGATGACGCAACTCGAAGGCCTAGTCGACGCGGGCACCACCGTCATCGTCGTCGAGCACGACATGCACGTCATCGCGCGCAGCGACTGGGTCATCGACATCGGCCCGCGCGCCGGCGACGAAGGCGGCCGCATCGTCGCGGAAGGGCCGCCCGCACTCGTCGCGAAATCAAAAGAGAGCCGGACCGCTAAGTTTCTGCGAGCTGCGGCGAACGGCTGACGAATCGCTGCAGCAACGCGCCCGCGATCACGAGCGCGATTCCGATCACGAAGAACGACGCGACGCGATAGTCGCCGTGTAGGTAGCGCACATCGTGCAGGAAGCATTTCAGGATCGCGAGCGTGAGCAAGCTCGTCGCGCCAATGCGCGCGCCGCGCGACGTCGGCCAGTCGAAGAACACGCCGATGAACAACAGCGACGTCGCGACGATCGCCCAGACGATCGTGTACGCGGCGTCGGGACGTTCGCGCAGGAGGTCGAGGTTGATCGCGCCGCCGGTGGTTTTGTAGTGATTCGCGATCTCGATGTTGATGCGGAACAACAACTCGGTCAGTCCAAACAACGAGAACACGACGCGCAACGTCGACGTCGGTGAGAACCACGCCGCGGCGAACATCGCGAATCCGACGACGATGAATGCTGTGCGTGACCGATCGAGACTTGCTTCGAAGCCGAGGCGGAGGAAGATCACTGTCGCGAGTCCGATGGCCCACACGACGAACGCGGGATGCGGCAATCGCGTGAACAGGTACATCAGCGCGGCGACGAGAATCGCCCACACCATCACCGTCCAGATGTCGGGCAGCAGCATCGGAATCGCGGCGCTGAGGAACGCGAGCGTCGTCGCGGCGAGCAGCGTGAGTCGCGGCTCGCGCGGCTCGATGTTGAACGTTCGCCACGTGAGATATCCGAGCACCGCCGCCTGCAGGAGCGGGACGACGCCGATGTACGCGATGAGCGCGGTGTCGCCGAGCGCGGCCCAAACGCTGAGCAAAAACACGAGACTGGCCAGCGCAACCGCGACGTACGCGGCGAAGGCATCGCGCGCGACGAACGCGAGCGCGATGAACAACGCGTACGGCACGAGTGCGACGAAGATCTGCGCGACAGAACCGGGCGCAGCGGACGCCGTCGTCGCGACCATCGCGGCGTAGAACGGGATCGCGAGAATCGCGAGCACATAGCGCCCCGAACTCCGCGCGATGAGGAACAACGCGGAGAAGACGATCGCGTGAGCGACGAGCAACAGCAGCCAATGCGGCGACGGCTGCAAAGCGTGCGCGGGGAACAGCGGCCAGAAGATCGGAAGCGGATGCAATGCGATCAACGCGAGCGACGCGAATCCTGTCGCGATCGCGGCGACGATCGGTGCGCTCTCTTTGAGCACGAGCACGACGAACGCGAGGATCAGCAGCATCGCGACGATCATCGTCGTCGCGTCCTGCGGCTGACGGATCGCGAGGCCGAGGAATGCGAAGAACAGCAGGCCGGCATAGAGCGGCGTGCCGACGAGATAGAGCAGCACGAACAGGCCGATCCAGATCACGAGCGACAGGACGAGTCCGGGCACGTGCGCGACCGGCCATTGCGCATGGTCGTACGACTGCGTGAACCAGTGCGAGAACCAGAGGAAGAACGTGAACAGCGTCGCGATGCCGCCGGCTTTGTGGAGATAGCCCGGCGCGCCGCGCCACACGACGGACGCGAGTCCGAGTGCGATGACGAAGAGGAACGCGAAGAGCACGTTGTACTGCGCCGCGTAATTCGGAACGATCGCCATGTAGAACGCGAACAACAGCGGCAGCAAGGCGGCCGCGGCCGCGCATCGACGGAACAACGCGGGATGATCGCCGCGTGGTGCGACCCACAACGGACTCGCGCCTGCGATCGCGATCAGCGCGAACATCAGCGCGGTCATCGGCAATTGGCTCGATGTGAGATTGCGCAGCACCCACGCCCACTCGTACAGCACCGTGAGCGGCACGCTGATCGCGATCAGCACGGCCCACCCGCGTGCAATCGCGAGCCACGCCGCTGCGACGTTGAGCAGCAGCAGGAACGAGAACAGCAGCACGCCTTCTTCGTCGAAGCCGAGGATCGCGGGCGTGAGGAAAGCGGCGGTGACGCCGAGCAGCGGAACGAAGACGGAGTCGCGGCGCAGCGAAAGCCAGATCGTCAACGCCGTGACGACCACCATCGCGGCGATCGCAACCCACAACCACGCGGGAACGTTCTTGCCGAGGGCGTAGAGCGATGCGTACAGCGTGGCCAGTCCGGCGCCGGCCATCGCGTTCGCGGGGAGCGCGTATTTGCGCACGACGAATTCGGACACGACGAGCAAAACGATTCCGGTGACCAGTCCGATCGCCCACGGATCACGCATCGCCGACAGGAAAAATAGCGCGGCCAGCACGATCGCGATCGCCGCGATCGCGGAGAACGCGCGCACGCCGAACGACGCGAGCTCCACCGGCGTCGGCACATTCACATCGGACGGCCGCGGCGCCGCGGGATGCCGCAGCACGCGCATCGCGATCAGAACCGCGATTACGACGAAGAGTGCGAATGCGAGTGCGGTGAGCATGGTCGTCAGAGGGTCTTGAGATATTCGACGAGCGCGTCTTTCTCGGCCTGCGTCAGCGTGACGCCGTACTCGTGGCCCTGATTGCCGTTCGAGCGCAGCGTGACGTCGTACGGCGTCGCGACGGCCATCACGTCCGTCCACGGGACATTGAGCCGCGTGGCCTGTTCGGGCATCGAGACGAAGCCCGCGCGCAACGGGTCGTACACGTCGTATCCGCGATAGAAATACTTCGGCCGCTGTGCAACTGGCGTGAGGAGATCCTGCAAGGTCGGGACGGAGCCATTGTGGAGATACGGCGCGCGCAGCCAGATGCCATCGAGGAACGCCGCGATGTAGCCGGTGGGATTCGCTTCGACGAGTCCTTTGCGCTCGATGCCGAACCGTTCGACCGCGACGTTCGCGCGAACCGCGGCTTCGCCATTCCACGAGAGGATGCGATTGATGTCCGTGCCGACTTCGGCCACGGGGACGACGGTACCGGTCCGCGTGCTCCAATGGCACTGCGCGCAATTCGCAGCGAACAAGGCCTGCCCCTGCGCGACTTTCGTGGCGTCGACGGGATAGGGAAATTTCGGCGAGGGGTAATTGCCGAGATACGACTCGAGCCAACTGATCTGATCGAGGAAGACGGCGTTGCTGGCGGGGGCGGCGCCGAGAAGGCCGAGGGCGGAGTCGATGATGACGGAGTTCGCGTCGTAACTGTCGCCCGCGAAATTCATCCGCGTATTCGCGTTCGTTTTGTACTTCTTGAGATTCCAGATCGAGGGCATGTCCGTCGGACCGAGCGTGTCGTCGAGCGGCGACGTGGTCAGGAAGTACTTCGTAAGATTCATCGCGTCGTCGCGACCGCGGCCCCAGTCCGGCCACTGCACGCCGTGCTGATAAATCCACGCGAATTGGGTTTTGCGCTCGCGCAGCTGCTTGCGCGTCGCGGGGATCAGGATGTAACGATAAATCTGCTGGTCGATCCACGAGAGGTTCGCGTAGAGGTTGATCTCCTCCATCAGCGTATCGCCCTCGAATCGCGGATCCTCCGCACAATCGACGAGGAAGCGGAAGAACGCCTCGAGATTGAACGTGTGATTCGGCGCGGTCGGATAGAAGCGCGGGTTCTCGCCCGGCTTCGTGCGGAAACTCGCCGTGTGGCACGACGCGCAATTGTTGGCGACGCGTTCGAAGCCGATCGTCTTCTTCGTGAAGCCGACCGGCAATTCCTGCCCCTGCTCCCAATTCACGCCGAATGCGACGTAGCCCCCCGGCCCGGGCTTGCCGCCGGGACCCGGCAGCTTATCGGCGAAAACGTTCGGCAGGACGTAGATGATCCAGTACGGAAAGCCGGAGTCCTGCTCGGCGCCGATCGAGCCGTACATGAAGCGCATGTCCGCGGCACTGTGGCCGTTCGCGGCCTTGAACGGTGGCTGCTCGACGACGCGGAAGAATTTGTACCAGGTGAACCAGACGCCGAGTCCCACGAGAACCGCGAGGACGATGAGCGTCGTCATCAGGACCCGTCGCATGCGCTTTGAATTTTTCATGGGGTCCTCGTCAGAACGTCTTCAGATGTTCGAGCAGCGCCGTTTTCTCAGTCTGCGTGAGGTTCGCGCCGTATTCGTGACCACTGTTGCTATTGCCTGGGATCGGCAGTCCGGTTTTCGGATCGTGCGTGTAGAACGGCCAGAACCTGATGCCGCCCTGCGACGCGACGTTGCCCACGAATCCGACGTTCACCGGATCGATGACGTCGTACCCGCGATAGAACATCTTCGGCCGCGCCGCCGCAGGTTTGAGCAAATCCTGCAAGGTCGGGACGGAGCCATTGTGGAGATACGGCCCGCGAATCCAGATCCCGTCGAGCGGGACGTTCGCGTAGCCGTAGGTCTTGCGGAAATGTTTGAAGCGATACGGCGCCGGCGCGTAAAGCAGCGACTGATTCGCGGCGAGGTCGTACGTGTACGAGTACAACCGATACGGATCGGTGCCGATGTCCTCGAGCTTCGTGACCTGCCCCGCGCAGTCGCCGTACGGCACGTTCGCGCCCTGCATCTCACATCGCGCGATGGCCACCTTTTGCGGCACGGGATTCGTGCAATTGCTCGTAAAGTCGGTGCCGCTGTTTCCGTGGCATTTCGCGCAGTGCTGGAGATAAACGGCCTTCCCTTGCTCCGCGAGCGCCGTATTGATCGGGAACGCGCGCTCGGGCCAGGGCGGCGGCTTCAATCCGTCATTGAGCCACTTCTCGATCTTCGCGATCGACGCGAGGTCGATCGTCGCGGGGGTCGTGCCGGTGCCGAAGGCCGCGCTCTTGTTGCGCTCCTCGACGCGACAGTTGTTGCCGTCCCAGTGCAACTGCATCCCCTCGCGCGGACCCTGATTCCAGATCGACGGGAAATCGGCCACGCCGACCATTTCCTGCGGCGTGTATTTCTGCATGTTGTGAAACGGGAAGTTGAACAGTGCCTTCGCAGAATTGAAGGTATCGACGCGACCCGGACCCCAATTGCCGGGCTTCATCGGCGAAAAACGATTGCGAAGCATCATCAAGCGATCGCGCATCAGTGAGATTGCGATCGGATAAATCAAGTATTTGTCGATGGCACTGAGGCCACCCGACTCTTTCTCAATTGCCGGGACGAGGTAGTCCTTGTCGAAACGCTCGTCGGTGACGATGTCGATCAGGAAATTCTCGAATGCGCCGAGGTCGAAG
>DASVNL010000793.1:0-4226 GCA_036383875.1 Thermoanaerobaculia bacterium | reverse complement strand
GTGATCGACGACTCCGCGTATAACCGCGTGACGCTCACGCGCATGCTGGAGACGGACGAGCGCATTCGCGTGGTCGGCACGGCGGTCAACGGCGAGGACGGGATCAAGCAGGCGATGAAGCATCGCCCCGACGTGATCACGCTCGATCTCGAGATGCCGATCATGGACGGCTTCGCGTTTCTCCGCTGGCTGATGGTCAATCTGCCGACGGCGGTCATCGCGGTGTCGTCACGTGCGAGCGATCGCAGTGTGTTCAAGGCGCTGGAGCTCGGCGCGCTCGACTTCATCGCGAAGCCCGGTGGTCGCGTTTCACCGCGACTCGAAGAGATCCAGAAAGATCTCGTCGGGAAAGTTCATCAGATCGCGGAAGTGCGGATGGAGAACCTGCGCAAGCGTGCGCAGGAAACGATCGAACCGCCGCCGCCGGCGACGACACCCGAGGTGGTCCCGCGCGGCATCGAGCTCGTCGCGATCGGATGCTCGACTGGCGGACCTCCTGCGCTGCAGCATTTGTTTCAGGCACTGCCGCTGTTGCCCGTGCCGTTCGTCGTCGCGCAGCACATGCCGCCGACGTTCACGCGACTCTTCGCGGAGCGCGTCAACAAACTCACGCGCTACGAAGTGAAAGAGGGGAGTGACGGCGAGATCCTCGTCCCCGGGACGGTGTACATCGCGCCGGGCGGCGTGCAGAGCGAAGTGCGTCGCGTGCCCGAGGGATTGCAGTTGCGGGTGTTCCCCGCGGGGCCGAGCGATTTGTATGCGCCGTCCGTCGATCGCTTGCTCACCAGCGCGAGCAAAGCGTGTCGCGAGCGGATGATCGCCGTGATCATGACGGGCATGGGCGACGACGGCGCGGAGGCGATGCGCGTCGTCCATGAAGCGGGCGGCAAGACCATCGCGGAGTCGTCCGATACCGCGATCATCTTCGGCATGCCCGCGGAGGCGATCAAGACCGGCGCGATCGACCAGGTCGTGCCGCTCGGCCAGATTTCTGACGCGATTCAGCGTCTGTGCGCGGGATAGACGCGCAGCCGCGCGACTTGCGCGTTCACCGCTCCGAAACTTGTGCTACATTCACCCGACTCTACGCGGTCCGAGAGAGATGAGCGAAGAACAAAAAGCCGAGAAGTTTCTCGAGATCTTCAACAAGGGTAAGGAGTTCACCGAGGAACTGCTGCGCGAAAATCAGCGCCTGCGCTATCGCATTGCGTCCATCGAGACCGATGCCGCGCGCACGCCCGCTGAAGAAGTGCAGCGGCTGCGCGATCAGATCACGCAGCTCACCGAGGAGAACCGCCGCATCCAGCAGCGCTTCCGTGAAGTCGAAGAAGAGAACAAAGACTTCGCGAATCGCTACATCGAGATCGAAGAGCAGAACAACAACCTGGCCAATCTGTACGTGGCCAGCTATCAGCTCCACTCGACCCTCGACTTCCGCGAAGTCATCCAGATCGTTCAGGAAATCATCATCAACCTCGTCGGCGCGGAGGCATTCGCCATCCTGCTGCTCGATGAGAAGACGAACGAGCTGAAAGCGATCGCCTACGAAGGCGACGACGTGATGCCCGGAGTCGCGCAGATTTCCACGCGCCTCGGCGAAGGCGTCCTCGGCACGGTCGCGAAAACGGGCGAAAGCTACTACGTCAATCAGGATATCGACGGCGGCGCGATCACCATTGAAAAGCCGCTGGCGGCCGTACCGCTCAAGATCAAAGAGCACGTCATCGGCCTGATCGTCATCTACCGGCTGCTCCAGCAGAAAGACGCCTTCTCGGCCGTCGACTATGAGCTGTTCTCACTGCTGGCTGCACACGCCGCGACGGCGATCTTCTCATCGAAGCTCTACTCGCAGTCCGAACGAAAGCTCAACACCATTCAGAGCTTCCTCGATCTGCTGACGACGACAGGATAGGGAGAGGTCGAACACCAGTGGGGATGGAGAACGCGAACTTTCTGGTCGTCGAAGACTCGCCGACCATGCGGCAACTGATCTCGTTTTCGCTGAAGCGGTTCAAGAACGCGAAGATCATCGAGGCGGTTGACGGCGTCGACGCTCTGAAGAAGCTGTCCGGCCCCGAGCGCATCGACCTCATTCTCACCGACATCAACATGCCGGTGATGGACGGTCTCAAGCTCGTGTCGCTGGTCCGTCAGAACGCCCAGCTCAAGAACATTCCGATCATCATCATCACCACTGAAGGTGCGGAAGAGGATCGCGAGCGCGGCCTGGCGCTCGGCGCCAACGCCTACATCAGCAAGCCCATCCAGTCTTCGCACCTCATCAAGACCATCTCGGAACTTCTGTCCGTATAAGTCCTGTTAGACTGGCTACACATGCCACATTTCATCACGGACAAGTGCATCGGCTGCTCGGTCTGCGAGATCAAGTGTCCGACCAACACGATCTGGGGCGAGAGTAAAGGCCAGTACTACATCCATCCGGAACGCTGCATCGACTGTTCGGTCTGCGGCATCTACTGCCCGGTGGACGCCATCCAAAACCAGCACGGCGAGCTGATTCCCCGCATCAAACCGAAGGACATCCCCAAGGCGCAGGTCGTCAAGGACCTTTGCACGGGATGCGAGTTCTGCGTCGACATCTGCCCGTTCGAGTGCATCCGCATGATCGACGCGGAAGACGAGACGCTCGCGAATCACTACAAGATCGCGTTCGTCGACAAGAACAAGTGCGTGGCCTGCCGTCTCTGTGAAAGCGTGTGCGACAAAGACGCGATCGTGGTCCCCGAGGCGCCGACGCAGTTGAAGACGTACCTGCCGGACTTCGTGGTCATGGGAACCGGGCGTTGACGGAACCGAATCCTCAATCCGGGACGTCGGCCGACGTCCCGAAAGAATCTCCCCGGGCCATCCTCTTTCAATTCGTCGTTTTCCCGCTCGGCATCGTCGCCGTCGCCGTCGGCATTTTTCTGTTGTTCGGCAGACTCGCGTCGGATCGTCAGAGCGTTCCCGACTATCTGAACGAAGTGCAGTCAGGCGGACGCCGCGAGCGCTGGCAGGCGGCGTATCAACTCTCACAGCTCATCAACGCGGGCGAGGCGAAGAAGTATCCGAACCTCGTCAACGACGTCATTCGTGTTTATCAAGGCGCGAAGAACGACGACCCGCGCATCCGCCAGTACCTGAGCATGGTCCTCGGCAACCTCGGCGATCGTCGCGCGACCTCGCTGCTCGTCGATGCGCTGAACGATCCGAGTGTCGATACGAAGATCTACGCGGCGCTCGCACTCGGACGTCTGCGCGATCCCGCGGCGGTGACGCCGCTGCTCGCGCAATTGACCGGCAACGAAAACGACGCGCGCAAAGCCGCGGCCTACGCTCTCGGCGAGATCGGCGATCGTCGCGCGATCGAGCCACTCGTCGCGGCGATGAGTGATGCTGATGCGAACGTGCGCTACAACGCGGCCATCGCGGTCGCGCGCATGGGCGACACGCGCGCGATTGGCGTCGTCCGCGAGATGCTCGACCGCGCGCGACTCGATCGCGTCACCTCGATGCGCGCTGAACAGAAAGAGCAGACCATCCTCGCGGCGATCCCCGCGCTGGTGAGAATCGCCCCTGAAGAAGCGCCGTCGATCCTCGGCCCGCTCGCGCAGAGCGACCCGTCGATGCGCGTTCGCAGCGCAGCCAAAGAAGCACTCGCGAAGCGATAGCGCTTCGTTCGTAGCGCGCGCGGCCGCAAAAGCGGCTACGCTATGCCGTCCAGTTCGGAATCGGTGACCTAAAAAATGAGAGCTTCGACCTTCGCACTTGCGGCGTTGTCCGCAATTCTTGTGGCATTTCCGTCCGGGGCCGCGTCCCACCAAAAGAAGATCGGGATGAAGGCCCCTGCGCGGACGATTCAGGCAGCGGCAGTGAAGGTTGTTGTGCCGAGTCGAGGCCAGGATTTTTATTACTTCGGCAACGCGCCTGTGATGCTGGACCGCTCTGCGACGGAAGTCGTCGTTGCGTTCGCGACCGATCGCGGCAGCGCGGCGTCGTTGTTGGCCGAGGCGGCGCCGATTGCGACTGTGTCGAGCGAAGTGCTTGTCGAAGGTCGCGCGTTTCACATCATCACCGTCCCGATCGACAACGGCACATCGGCAGTCCCCTCGGTCATCGAACAACTGCGCGTCAGCCCTGACGTCGAGCTCGTGGCCGATGTCTTTCACTATCGCAAGAGCGGACAACTCCTCGCGCCGACGGACGAGATCGTGGTGAAGCTCAAG
>DASVNL010000792.1:0-3532 GCA_036383875.1 Thermoanaerobaculia bacterium | reverse complement strand
CGGCAGACGGATGCTCGTCGGTGTGGAGGACATACTCCGCCACCGCCACCCGCTGCGCGGAGGGCTGAATCCCGCGTTCCCTCAAGACCGTGCCGAGATCTGTCATGTGTCGCGAGTTAGATTAAGTCTAAAGTAGGATCGTGTCAAGGGGCAACCAGGCGAACGTGCCCGGCGCCCGCGATTTTCTTCTGCTGATGCTGCTAGACTGCGATCGTTCCCAAATTCGGTGGCAGGCTCGGTCGTCGGGAGAGAAAGTCCAGCGGAAAGACGCAAATGCGTCGCTGGCGTCGCGATGAAACCGGAAGACATCTATCTGCAAGAACTGCGGACGATTGAGCGCATCGCCACGAGCGTGGCGCGGCGAAGCCATCTCAATCCGGACGAAACGGCGGAGTTCGTCCAGGAAGTGCGCGTCCGGCTGCTCGAGGATGACTACGCCGTCATCCGCAAGCACGAGGGGCGGTCAAAGCTGTCCACCTACCTGCATGTGGTGATCATGCGGCTCTATCACCAGTGGCGCGTCGAGCAGTGGGGGAAGTGGCGGCCATCCGCAGAGGCCAAGCGCATCGGCGACAAGGCCGTCACACTCGAGCGTCTCCTCACGCGCGACGGCTACACATTCCAGGAAGCAGTGAAGGTGCTGACGACACCCGCGGGCTCCGTGTTCACGACGTCCGAGTTGGAATCACTGTACGAGCGCCTGCCGCTGCGCACGCCGCGTCCCGTGATGGTTCCGGACGACGATCTGCCAGAGGCCGTGGCCGTCGACGCGGACGCCGACGAGCGCATCGAGTCCGGCGATCGCGCACGCTCGGCGCGCACGGCCGCGCGGACGATGGACTCGGTCATCGGCACATTCGAGCCGGAAGACCGGGTCATCCTGCAAATGCGTTTCTGGGACGCGCGCAACGTTCCGGACATCGCCCGGACTCTTCACCTCGAACAGAAAAAGCTCTACAAACGCTTTGAAAAGCTCCTTGGCGTGCTCCGCCGTGGACTCGAAAGCGCAGGCGTGACGAAAGCGGAAGTCGGTCGTCTCCTCCGTCACGGCGACCAGGATATTCACCTCGACCTCGTCTCCTCCGGGGGAAACGGCGCATTCGGTCCCTCCCACCAATCAGGCGGGAAGGGCAGAGGCGGCGAGCGGAGACCGCGATGACCGAACCCGTTGCCATGACCACGTGCCCCACAGATGAAACTCTGGCCGCCTTCATCGACGGCCTCCTCACCGACGACGCCCGCATGAGAGTGATCGAGCATATGGCGGAGTGCGGCGATTGCCGCGACATCGCCGTAGCCCATACCGAGTTTGAAGCGATCGAACGCATGAGCAGCGGCGGCACAGTCTCACGCTTCTCACCCCGTATGTGGTTCGGCATAGCCGCGACGCTCGCGGCGGCCGCTGTGTTGCTCGTCGTGTTCGGGCCCATGTTGAAGGAGCGCCTGGGGCCTCCGTCCGAAATCCGCGAATTGGCGGACGCCAGCCAAACGCTCTCCACCCGTCCTTTGGAAGGGCGATTGAGCGGAGACTTTGCTCATCAGCCGGTGTACAGCGCCAAGCGGGGCGATGAGCAACCAGTCGATGGTGAGGCGTTGGAAAAGTACGCCTCGCTCAGAGTCGATTTGATCGTCGGCCAGTTGACCGAAAAGGCGTCCGCCAGAGCGACGCCTGCAAATCTCCACGCCCTCGGTGTCGCGCAGCTCTATCACCACGAGTTTCGGGAAGGCCTTGCTTCACTCACTGCCGCGATTCTCGCGGACACGGGCGAAAAGGACCTTCAATCGGCGATCAAAGAATCGCGCGACGTGAAACTCCTCACGGACCTCTCCGTGGCGCTGCAACATCGAACGATGAATGACAAGCTCGATGCCGCGAACAGCAGGCTTGCGCTGGAAGCAGCGACGGCTGCGTGGACCCTCGAGAAGACCCCAGAGACTACGTGGAATCGCGCGGTTGCCCTGGAACGCGTTGGGCAGCGCGAGGCTGCCATCAACGCGTGGAATGATTACCTCAAACTCGACTCGACCTCCCGGTGGGCGACCGAGGCGCTGGACAAAATCAAAGAGTTGAACGCGCCGCCGGAGTTCTAGAACGTGCCGGCGCTATTGCGCCGGCACGTACGTCGGGTCTTTGCTCTCGTTATCGATCACCGAGCCGTACGCGGTCACGCGGCCCGTGCCGGACAACACCTCCACGGTGATGCGCGAGTTGTAGGTCTGCGTGCCTGCGCCGAGGAGGGATTCGATGACGCGGCCCAATTGGCGGAACTCGTTGGGCGCGAGGTCTACGTTTACCGACGGTGTGACCTTCGAGTCGGGGAGCGTCAGCGACACGCGGACCGTCGTAGGGTTGCCCGTCAGTTCGGCGAGGCCGAGGTTGGAGCGGAAGCGGTCGGATTGTTCGAGTTGCAGGACTTGGATTGCGGGCTCGGTGCGGCCGGTGCCTTCTTCCGGGCGGATGCCGGGGATGAATTGGCCGTAGGTGCCGCCGCCGTCGACGTTCGTGTACGTGCGGCCGGTCGCGACGAGCGCGGATGGGAATTGTGTGCTGACGACGATCGAGCCGCCGGTGTTCGTCGCGTTGAACAGCGCGGGGAGCACGTTGTCGACGCTGAAAATCTCGCCCGATTTGATTGAGCGCGTCGTGACGCTCGGCGCGCCGTTGCCTTGCGGGTAGTACGTGAACGTCGCGTTCACGTCCGACGGGCCGCCGTTGAACACGCGCAGGTCGGAGTGGAAGTTGTTCGTGCCGTTCGGCAGCTCGGCCATGCCGGGGACGACGTAGCGCTGGCCGATGATTTTCGACACGTCGACCGGCATTACCGCGAGCGGATCCGTGGTCACGTTGTCGAGCACGGACGCGTACGCGGTCACAGCGCCCGTCGGTGAATCGACGAGGATTTCGATGCGGCCGTCTTCGAGCACAGGAATCCCGGCGTTGATCTCAATGAAGCGATTCCATTGAATGTGTTCGCCAGCCTTCAATGCGAATGGAACTTCCTTGAGCATTTGGCCGAGAGTGTTGTAGACGCGGATGCGCCCGTCGGCGGGCTCGCCGGCGCCTTCGACCAGGCCGAGGTTCGTGCGGAACTTCGCGGACTGCGCGATTTGCTGCAAGGACAGTTTTTGCGTGATCCCGGTGACCGGGCCGCCGGGGATCGGGATACCGGAAATGCGCTGCGTAGCGAAATTGCCGAACGGCACCGCGGCGATGAATTGTCCGAACGTCCCTAATGCCGTACTGGCGTACGTGCGGCTCGACGCGAACGTCAGATTCGTCGAGCTGTTGACCGGCCGAATTTCCAGTGCGCCGAACCCGAAATCATTTGGATTGTCGGTCGCGCCGTAGCCGAAGAAATTACGGACGATGTCATTGAGCGCGACGGTCTGTTCCGGCTCGACCGTGATCTCCGTGACTTTGCTGCTGATCGTGCCGTCGGTCTGCGTCGGCGTCATCGTGATTTGATAATTGATCGGCGCGCCGCTGCCGTTGGTCAGTCGCACGTCGGACAGGAACGGTCCGGTTGCGCCA
>DASVNL010000791.1:0-1521 GCA_036383875.1 Thermoanaerobaculia bacterium | reverse complement strand
ATGGGCATCGGCTGCGAGCCCGCCTCCGCCGCCACCCTCGCCGGCGTCAAAAAACTCCGCGCCGCCGGCGTGATGAAAGACGGCGAACGCATCGTCTGCGTGCTCACGGGCAACATCCTCAAAGACCCCGAAGCCAACATGCGCCCCGAAAACATCATCGAGGTCGACGCGACGATCGCGGCGGTGGAGAAGGTGCTGTAACTCAGGCGAGCATCGCGACAATCGCGATTAATAACGCGACTCCGGGAAGCAGGACGACGCAACCGACAGTCGTGCGGTTGTAGACGCGGTTGTATGCCGCGCGTTTCGGATTCGTGAGCCAGCCCCACCCGCGCGGGGCTTTGAAGCCAAGCGAGTGCCGGACGTAGCGCTTGAGTGATGTGCGGGCTGCGATGCGCTTGCGCAGCGATGGCGTACGAAATCCGAATTTCATGGAGTGCTCCTCCTCATCTTCATTGCGCGATCGAAGACCTCGACATCCGCCATGGCCTGAGCCCACGCTCGCGCCGGCGCCTCGAGGTCACGCGCGATCGCGAGCCGGCGCTGGCGGAGGTATGAATTCATCCGGCGCGATTCCTCGGCACCAGCGCGAAGCTGCTGTTCGAGATCGGACCGGCGACGGCGCCACCGATACTCGACCGCGTCGATGTCCGGCTGCGGAACTGCGCGCTTCGCGTCGAATACGAAATGCGATTCGATCAGGACTCGCCATGCCACGAGCCGTGACTGCAACGTCGGTCCGAATCCCTGCACGCCCGCAATCGCCTGCCACGTCACATCGGCCGCTGTTTCGATGCCCCACGCGGCGAGCGTCGCTTTGCGTTGAGGACCTATGTCCGGGATCTTGTGTGCGCGAATGAGCTGCTGCTCGAGATAGTGATGCAGTTGGATGTCGCGCGCGTGCTGCGCGAGGTTCGCGAGCTCTTTCTGCCGCTCGGGCTCGACACTTTCAAACGCGGTCTTCAAGCCCTGCAACTGCTGGCGCTTTCGCTGGAGCGGTCCGACGGACAACGCGTCCTCGGCCGCGCGATATGCATTGATCCAAGCGTTCTCTGCATCGCGACGCTTCGCCTCACGACATTTACGCTCCGCACGTCCGGGCAGAGGCAACACGCCGACGATCACGATCGCGACGACAAGCACTCCGAGCAGATCAGGAAGCACGACGGCAGCGGAGATCAACGCGAGCACGGTTGCCGTCTTCGCGATGACGACTCCCCGTCGCTGAGCGAGGAGTGACGCAGGTGCTGGCGTGCCCGTGACCTGAAAGACCGGTCGCGGTGGTGCCTCGTATGGCAACGCCGTCGCTGTCGCGATTTCCGCCCAGATCTTTGCGAGATCGAACGACGACGCGGAAGCACCGCCGGTTCCTATGAAGAAGAACACGCCGCTGTCTCTTTCGAGCGCGCACCACGGACACACCGGAAGTGCCTTGTAGTACTTGTGCAGCGGCTCGCTCGTACAAGGTCGCAACTCGGCCTTCGCCGCGTCGAGAGCCTCGCTCCAGCTCTCCGCGCGCGG
>DASVNL010000790.1:0-6597 GCA_036383875.1 Thermoanaerobaculia bacterium | reverse complement strand
GAAGTTGCGCTCGCCGATCGCGAGAGTGCGCGCGCCGTCTGCGATGGTCTTCGGCGGATCGATCGTGACGATGTGGCCACTGTGGAATGATTGCTCGCCGTCGTTCCCGGCCGCGGGCTCGACGCCGAAGACGTCGATCTGGCCCATCGACGTCGCGGAGATCGCGGTGCCGGAGAGCAGACCGCCGCCGCCGAGGGGAGTCACGACGGTCGTGACGTCCGGCCACTCTTCGACGATCTCGAGTCCGACGGTGCCGGCACCCGCGATGATGTGATCGTGGTCGAACGGCGGGATCACCGCCGCTCCGTTTTTCTCCGCGATCTCGCGCGCGACGTTGTCGCGCGTCGCAGCGGTGACGCCCGCGGTGACGACGGTCGCGCCGTACGCCTCGGTCGCCTGAACCTTCGACTGCACGGAGTTTTCGGGCATGACGATGGTCGCGGGGATGCCGAGGAGTTTCGCGGAGAGAGCGACGCCTTGGGCGTGATTGCCCGAGGAGAAGGCGACGACGCCGCGACGGCGCTGATCGTCATCCAACTGGAGCAGTGCGTTCATCGCGCCGCGGATCTTGAACGACCCGGCGCGCTGGAGGTTTTCGCACTTCAGGCGCACTTCGACTCCGATTCGTTCCGAGAGGGAACGGCTGGAGAGGAGAGGCGTCCGATGGATCCAGGGACCGATGCGTGCGGCGGCGGCGCGAATGGTTGCTAAGTCGATAGCAGTGCTGGTGTTTGGCGAACTCACCCGCGGTAGTATAAACTCCTGTCGATTATTTGATTTTTCCGCTGTAGCAGAGTTATCGTCAGGGTGTCCACCACACTGACAGGGGCACATTCGGGTTGGAGGTTGGGGTTATGTGGAGATGGGTTACCCGCTGCCTTGTTCTCGCCTTACTGGCGCAGCTAGCGCCCGCGCTTTTCGCGCAAACGTTCCATGGACAGGTCGATGCACCAGATCCTGGGCAGGTGCAGTCCGGTCTGGTCCTGGTCAAAGGCTGGGCGCTCAACCCGCTGACCATTTCGAAGATCGAGCTGTGGGTCGACGATCAGTATCAGCATGACGCGATCCTGAACCTGCCGCGCATCGACATCGTCGAGGCGTATCCGGACTACCCGGGCATTCACACCGCCCGTCCCGGTTTCATCACGGGGTTCCGTGCGGATCGCTTCACGAATGGACCACACACCGTCGAGCTGCGCATCTACGGCAGCGACGGCTCGGTCAACTTCCTCGGGCGCCGCACGATCAACATCAACAACACCGTCAATCAGGCGCCGTTCGGCTTCCTCGACATTCCGGACGGCTCGGGCGTGAAGAACGTCTCGGGCGCGTTCCCGGTCAGTGGCTGGGCCTCCGATCTCGACGGCATCCAGACGATCGAAGTGATGATCGACGGCGGAATCCTGCAGGGCGCGATGTACGGCGACCCGCGACCGGACGTCGGCGCGACCTTCCCCGATTTCACGGGCGCGCAGTTCAGCGGCTACATCGCGAACATCGACTCGACGCGCATCGAGAACGGCGTGCACACGCTGACGATCCGCGCGATCGACAAGAAGGGCATGGCCGCGACGATCGGTCATCGCACCGTGCAGGTCATCAACAACGACAACTTCCTCAAGCCCTTCGGCTACCTCGAAGAGCCGCTTCGTGACTCACGCCTGTACGGCACGGGTTGCGCGCCTGGCAATCAGGAGCCGCCGGTCGTCTCGCCGCCGGTCAATCCGGAGAATCACATCACGCCGGTTCGCGGCTGGGCGCTCGACCTCGGCACGCGCACGGATGTCGGCCGCGTTTCGTACGCGGAACTGCTCATCGACGGTGTTCCCTGGCTGACCACCGACGACTGCGCCGTCATCCTCGGCCGCTTCGCCAACTGCTACGGTCTCCCGCGCTACGACGTGGCGCGCTACTACCCGACCTATCCGGACGCGCTCTTCTCGGGCTACCTCTTCACGCTCGACGTCGGCGCGCTCATGAACCTCGGCGTTCGTCCCGGCGGCCACAACATGATGGTCCGCGTCGGCGATCGCGAGGGCACGTTCGCGGAGCTTCCGAATCGCGACGGCATCCCGGTCTTCTTCCAGTGCGTCGACGACACGTTCGACTTCGCCGGCTACGGCTTCATCGAGTTCCCGACGTCGTTCGACTACGTCGGCGGCACGGTCCTGTTCCGCGGCTGGGCGCTCGACGATGAGGAAGACATCCAGGACGTCGAGATCATCGTCGACGGCAACTTCGTCGGCAGAGCGCAGTACGGCTATCCGCGTCCCGACGTCGGCGATCAGTATCCGTTCATCCTCAACGCCGACAACGCCGGCTGGATCTTCCAGTTCGACACCCGCAAGCTGACGAACGGCCGCCATCGTGTCACCGCGCGCGCCGTCGACACCTCCGGAGATCGCACCGAGTTCGGCTCCGTCGACTTCTACGTCGCCAACAACAATCCCCAACCCTGACGTTTCCCAGCGTTGCAGACGAACGAGCCCGGCTTCACGGCCGGGCTTTTTCGTGCTTGCACGCCTGATTTTTTCGTTTACCCTTCCGCAGTCCAAATCACCATGTCTGAGTCAGTCCTCGACGCGTTCGTCGGAAGCTATGTCGTGCGCGCGAACGTGCTGGTCGCGGGATGGAGCGGTCTGCGCATCGCGCAACAGCTCGCGACGTCCACGCTCGCCGCGCGCGTCGTGCTCTGGGCACCCGACGGCTTGCCGGGATCGCTCGCGCCGAATCTTCTGCTGCGCACCGGACCGGTGTCCGAGGTCACGAGCGATGCGGGAGAGTTCGACGTGGTTTATGCGGAAGAGGATGTTCCGCTCGACGCGATCGTGCGTCGCTTCGAGAACGCAACGCTGATCCTCACCGGCGACGCGATGAAGCACGCGCCCGCCGATGCCGAGCGCTACGCGCTCCACGGCGATCGCGTCGCGCTCACGAACAACGGGCACCTGCCGTCCGTGATCGTGAAGCCGGCCGCGCCCGCGACGCGATTGCATCTCGCGTGTGGACCGCATGCGCTGCGCGGCTGGGTGAACATCGACAATCAGGCGTACGCGGGCATCGATCGTCTGCTCGATCTTCGCAACGGGTTGCCGTTCGAGAACGTCGAGTACATCTACGCCGAGCACTTCATCGAGCACATCGAGTACCGCGACGCTTTGCGATTGCTCACCGAGTGCCGCCGCGCACTCGCGCCGGAAGGCGTGATCCGTTTGAGCACGCCGAATCTCGATTGGGTGTGGGCGCACGCGTATCACCCCGGCACATGGGAGAACGACGGGCAAGGGATTCACGACTGCCTCGTCGCGAATCGTGCGTTCCGCGCGTGGGGTCATCGCTTCCTCTACAACGACGCGATGCTGCGCGAGTTGCTGCACCGCGCCGGATTCGCGAACGTCACGTTCCACCGCTACCACGAGAGCGAGCACGAGGCGCTGCGCGGAATCGAAGGGCACACGCCCTATCCCGACTCGCCCGAGATTCCGCACGTGCTGATCGCCGAGGCAAGCGGGATTCGCGAGGATGCGAACGATCCGGAGATCGATCGCGAGATCGCGGAGTACGAACGCGATCTCGCTGCGGTCTAGGAGTCGGCACGGCCGGCAGCGCCGCTGCTGCATGGCGAGTGTCGTTGCTGCCGCACGAGACGCACCTAACGGCAGCCGCACGTGTCCAAGCGAAGCAATCCGCGCCGCCGGCCGGGCCGGCTCAGAACAACTTCAGGAACACCACGTTCGCGACGAAGCCGTCCTGCGCGTTGCGTCCGATCGTCTTGCCGAGGTCGAGACGCACGAGCGTGCCCCACGGGCCGATGGTCTGTCCCGCGAGTCCGATTCCCTGGAACGGCTCGCGCTCGTAACCCGCGGCCGCATCGTCGATGAGCGCGTGGTCGTAGAACAGCTCGAGGCGGAACTGCTGCGAGAAGACGAAGCCGTACGACAGGTGGCCGATCATCATCTTCTCCGCGCGCACCGATCCGGACTGCACGCCGTGCACGCGCTGCGAGCCGAAGAATCCGAGCTCGTACTTCGAGAAACGATCGAGACGCTGGCCGTCGAGATAGTTGAGGTCGAGGCCGATACGCTGGAACTTCGGCAGGTAGAAGCTCTTGCCGAGCGACGCACCGAAGTGCGTGAACGACTTCTGATTCGGGTCGTACTCCGCGGGATCGCCCCACTCTTCCCACGTGCTGCGACGGTTGTAGTCGTACGAGCCCGCGAGGCTCCAACCGCGACGCGCGTAGCGCAGCTCGATGCCTGGAGTGAATGTGAACGTGCTCGTCGGGATCTTGAAGTTCGCGGCGGTGTCGTCGCCGCGTGAATAGGTCTGATGCGATGCGCCGAGGGAGACGTCGACCTTGCCGAACTGCAGGAACGGATGTCCGGCGCGCAGGAACAAGCCCATTGGCCGCGACTTCACCGACTCGTCCGGACGCTCTTCGCCGTTGCGATAGATCACGTTCTCCGTCGGCACCGCGATGCCGAAAAAATCGGCGCCGATGTTCGTGCGCGTGTTGCCGACATTCGGATGCGTCGCGTTCGCCGCGAGGATCACGCCGGCAAAGAAGACGTTCGTCTGAATGCCTTTGTTGAAGAGGTTGAAGTTGAAGTAGTCGACGCCGCCGAGCGGCACGACCGGGTAGTCGAGACCGTCGTCGTGATGCAGACCGCCGAGGGCGAAGATCTGCGCGGTGTCGAACCCTTCTTTGACGACGCGCTCGTCGCCGATCTTCTCGAGATAGCGAAGGCCCGCATCCGTCTCGCGCACCATGCGCGCGTCGGACTTCGATGCTTCCGCGAGCAGGTTTGCGAACTCGGGCGGATCGATGCGGAAGTTCGCGAATGACGTCGAGCGCTGCACGACGCTCGCGCGTCCCGAGGCGGAGATGACCTGCTGCGCGACGACTTCCATCGGCAGCCAGATCAGCGCGCGCGCATCGGCAGTCGCGACGTCGGCGGCAGTGAGCGGCGCTTTCGTGTCGCGCGCGAACGGCACGAAGTCCACGCGCTCTTCGTTCGAGAGAATCTCGCCCGCGAGGTTGAGCTGCACCATCGTGATGCGCACGCGCGCCCACGTCTTCGTGTCGATGAACACCGTGCCGCGATACAGCGGCAGCGTCGCGGGGGCGTTCGGCGGCGGCTCGAAGCGCACTTCGTAGACGCGATAGCCGAGGACGTCCGTCGTGCGGACGAGCTCATAGCGGTATTCGTTGGTGAGATGAATGTCGAGCGGAAGCTGCGTGACTTTTTCCGGCTGGATGAGCGGCAGCTCGGGGATCTTCCCGTACTTCCACTTCACGCCGTTGATGAAGAACTCGGACCACACCCAATCTGCGCGGCCGTGCGGCTCGGAGAAGTAATCGCCCGCGATCGCGGCTTCGAGCGACTCCGCGCCACCGCCGATGTCGAAGCGCAGGCGCGTCGTGTTGTGCGCGATGTAGTTCGGCTGAATCGACTCCTGATACGCGTCGTACGACTGATGATTGCGGATGATCTCTTCGACCGTGATGCCGCGCTCGGTCGCGATGTTGATCGTTTCCTTCGTGACGTTCGCGTCAGGCTTCTCCGCGTAGTCCACGACGATGGCGTACGGCTCTTTCGCCGCGGGGCTGCCGACGAGCAGATTCGCGCCGCGACGTCCGCTGTCGGTGATGTCGAGCTCGCCCTTCGCGTCGACGCGCTTCGGCTTCACGTAGCGATCGGCGGGAAGCGAGAGGATCGACGGCGCCGCAGCGTCGCCGCGCGCGATGAGCATGGTGCGCAGATCTTCGCCGCGCACGAACGACAGCACGGGCATCGTGATGGCCGCGCCTTTCGCATCGAGCACGCTCGTCTTCGCGGTCGCGTCGTACGCCCAGTCGCCGGTGACGCTGCGATTGAACTGCGCGAGCGCGGCCGCGTTGACGTCGCCGCTCGCATACGCGCGAGTCGCGCCATTCGCGAAGGCCTGTGCGAGATCGAACAGCGCGTTCGGTGATTCGGTCGCAACGACGGCAAAGACTTTCTTCGACGGATCACGCTCGGCAAGCAACGCTGCGGTGCTCGCGACGTTCGCCGCGTCGACGACGACCGCGTCGAAGTAGCTGCCCGCGCCCTGATCGAGTGTCTCGGCGAGCGCGCCACCATCAAACAAAATGCGTTTGGCAACGCCTTGGCCTTGCGCGGTCACGGCGATTCGCTTGATCGCATACGCGACGAGCGCGCGATCGCTGTTGTCGAAGCTCACGCCGATGGAATCGAACGGTCCGACTCGCTTCGCCCACTCGTTGATCGACTGCGTCTTCTGCTCGACCTCGGCGATGTCCGCCGCGCTGTACGCAACGATTACCGACACCTTCGCGGCGTTTGCCGGAACGTACGTCGGATACGTTTGTTCATCGAGTCGCACGAGAGCGGGCGCGACGGCACCATCACCGCCGAAAACGCCGACGCACAGCGTGCATTCGGCCGCAGGAGCGGTCGGATTCGCCTGCGCGAACAAAGGCAGGGCAAGAAATTGCAGTAGAAGGACGGTGGCGGACGCGAGTCTTTTCATCGGCGGCGTGGAAAACGCCCCGGTCGAGGCTGTTATTGCCCCCGCCGAAGTTGTCCTTACGAA
>DASVNL010000789.1:0-1579 GCA_036383875.1 Thermoanaerobaculia bacterium | reverse complement strand
CGTGTTGCCCGTCGTCCTCAACGGACTCTTCGCACACGTCTTCTGCATCGGCATTCCGACGGCGTTGCTCGGACGCGCTACTTCGGACAGCCGCTAGTTCCCGCGCCCGGTCCCGTCGGCTCCCACGCCACGTACCCCGGCAGACAATCGCAGTACGCGCGATGCGCCGCGGCCGTGTTGTCGCAGCCGCGTTTACAACGCGCGAGATCGTCGCGATACGCGTTGGCGATGCTCAACACGACGTTGTGCTCCGCCGCGTTCGCAGGGTCCGTGAGATCCGTGAGCGTCGTGATGCATTTCGGCGAGAGCTGGCCTCTGATCACAGCGATCGGTCCCGTCGCACCGTCGAATCGCTTCGCCACATCGAGAAAACACTTCGCGCATCCACGCGACTTCGTATCCGAGAGCGCGAGCGTGCCTCGATACTTCTTGAACGCCGCCGCCTCGCCGGAGAACGCGGTCGTGTAGATCCCGAAGAACATCGTCGAGAACGAGCCCTTGCAGAGATCCTTCACGCCCGACTCGAACTCCAGCACGCTCGCGAGCATGTCGAGCACCCGCTCGGTGCTGATCGTGCACGAACCCGGAGGAGCCGGCACCGCGGTCCCACCACCGCCTCCGCCGTTCAAGCCCGGATCGCCGAGGCAATCGAACAGCTTGTTGCCGCCGGGCTTGTTCCTGCAGAAGTCGCAGATGTCGCACGCGCGATTGTCATCGGAGCCCGGATTCGGCGTCGACGTGCCGGTGTCGACGGTCTGCGATCGCACGGCGATGTCGGGACGCGCGAGTGCATCGTGAAACGCAAGCGCCAGCGGCGCGAGACTGATCGGAGCGCGCAGTCCCGCGTCGACGGTGTGCGCGAACGTGCGCCCTTCGACTTTCGCCGTGTACGTGATGCGCTCGGACTTGCCCACCGGTACCGACGCGATCGCGACGCTGACGTTGCTCCGCCTCGCCGGTCGCGAGCGAATGTCCAATCGTTGCGGCGCGGCCCACACCGCGTCGAGATTCGTGACGAACGTGCGCAGTCCGCGCTCGCGTTTGAACGACCGATACTCGATCTTGCCCGATCGGAAATCGACGAGCAGCTGATCGCACGCGCGTGCGTCGAGCGTGTCCGTGACGCACGTACCGTCGAGCACACTCGCCGTCATGACCGGACGCGCGGCCGTGCCGCCAAGCGAATGCACGACGAGCGTTCGCGGCTGCTCGCCGCGAAGCTCGAGACGTCGCGGCTGTTTGAGGACGACGTCGGCTTTGGTGATGGTGGCGGTGAACTGCGCGGCGTGAATCGGGAGAGAGAGCACAACGAGGATTCCGAGGACGAGAGAACGCATCGACTCCTCCACTGCTGAACAACCGCAAACTACTCGGCGTCAACCGCGACGCCGGTCTTTACGTCCACTCCGACCAGCCAGTCGCGCGCGTCTTCGATCGCGTCGAAGAGATACAGCGGCTCGCGGGAGAATCGC
This sequence comes from Thermoanaerobaculia bacterium, assembly GCA_036383875.1. GTDB lineage: Bacteria > Acidobacteriota > Thermoanaerobaculia > Gp7-AA8 > Gp7-AA8 > QHVT01. The sequence goes on along the minus strand of DASVNL010000789.1, from coordinate 107 downwards.
GCGACGGCCGCGGCGAGGATGCGCTGGATGCCGCGCACGCCGATCACCGCGTGTTTCTTCACGTGACCTTTCGTCCGCGCCGCGCTGATCTTCATCATCGTCACGAC
>DASVNL010000788.1:0-1891 GCA_036383875.1 Thermoanaerobaculia bacterium | reverse complement strand
TGGATCGCGACACCACCATCGATCTGACCGTCTCCGTCGTCACCGTCCGCGGCTCCGTCCTCCTCGGCGACGAGCCACTCGCTGCGAGTCTCGTGTTCCTCTCCAAAGACAAGGGATTTCGGATTCCGGTGCGCACAAAGCCCAATGGCAAATTTCTCGTCTTCCTCCCCGCCGTTCCCGGCGATCGCTGGGAAGAGGTCGAGGTGCAGTCGAGCGACCCGTGGATCAAGCGCGCGCTCAAAGACGTCCCGTTGGAGTTCGACGGCGAGGGCGTCGCCACAATGAAGCTTCGCCTGGCGTCGAATCGCATCGCCGGGATCGTGCTCGACGAAAATGAACGCCCGGTCACGCAGGGTTTGATCAACATCTCCGCCGCCGACGGTTCGAGCCAACTCGAAATGTCGGACGGTACGTTCACGATTCACGGACTGGACGCCGGCCGGTATTCATTGACGGCCTCGTCGCGTGAACGCGAAACCGAAGGACCTGTCGTCGTCGATATTCAAGGTGAGAGCGAAAATCGTTACGACGTGGTCCTGAAAATCGCGCCCGCGTCGCAATTTCAAGGCTCCGTCGTGTCGGCCAACGGACCCGCAATTGGCGCGTCGGTATTCATCGGGCCGACGAACAACGCGCCGTCCATTGTCGCGACAATCCCGGTCGATACCACCGGCGCGTTCGCATTTCGCGTTCCTCCGCAAACACGCGACATGCTGGTCGCTGTCGCGGCGCCCGGATTTTCGTTTCGCATGATGCGTCTGCCGATCCCGGCCGCGAAATTGGACCTGGTCGTCGATCAACGCGGCGGGATGCTTTCCATTGAAGCGCCGTCTGCGCCACTCCGTCCGTATGTCATCCACAATGGCGCAATTCTCAGCGCATTCACGGTCGCCTATCTCGCGCGCGGCCGATTTCTCACGAATCCCGACGAGCGCATTCACGTCGAAGTTCCGTCGGCCGAGGAGGGCGTGTATACGCTCTGTCTGCTGTCGAGGGATGAAGAACGCGGCGTCCGCCTCGGCGCGCCTCTGCCCGATCCGCGTTGTGTATCGGGCGCGCTGGCGCGGCATGGCGTGCTGAAGCTCAAGGCGCCCGAGGGATCGCCGGCGTCCAATGCGTTTGCGAGTCCGATCGCTGCGGTCCGCTGACCCGGCCTGGTTGTTGCTGCAAACGTCCCGCGCAGGGAGGGACCGATGCACGTCACTCGGAGAGGTTTGCTTCTCAGCCTGATCGCGTTCTTTGCGTTTGGCGTCCAGGGACAGTTGATCTGGCAGACGTCGGCCAGTCGGGCCATCGCAATTTCCGCCGACGCACAACTGATGCTCACCGGAATGCAGGTGCGCAATGCCGGGAGCGGCACACTCGTGCGGACGTTCGTCACGGGCTACAGTGGCTCCAACGTCAACGCCGTCGCGTTTTCGCCGGACAGCAAGCTCGCCGCGATCGGGATTCAATCCTTCAATCGAAATCTCTTCCTGTTTCGGGTGTCGGATGGAACGCGACTGGCCGGTCCACTGTCGCCGCACAATAACGGCGTCACGTGCCTCGCGTTCTCGCCGTCGGGTCAATTACTCGCCTCGGGCGGTATGGACGGAACCGTCAAGCTCTGGCACCTCCCCGACATGACGCTGCTTCGCACGCTCAATGGCGGAGTCGGCTATCGCCCGCGCGTCTTCGCCACGTTGTTCTCGAAAGACGGCGCAACGATCGCCCTCGCCGGTCAAGGCGGCGTGATGCAGTACCGCGTCGCGGATGGACAGTTCCTGCGACAACTCACAACCGTGAGCACACTGTCCCTCGCCCTCTCCGCCAACGGCGTCGTCCTCGCCTCGGGCAGCAACCGCATCGATCAATACGGTCAATGCACCGACTGCTCGATCACGATCTGGCG